>NZ_JAGGLG010000011.1 GCF_017874315.1 Symbiobacterium terraclitae
ATCGACTCGGAGTGCTTGACGAAACGCCGGATGCGTGACCCGCATGTCCGGTGTTGTGAGAGGCCGTAGGGCGACCCTACGGTCTACTCGATCGCGGGCCCCAGCCATTTCCGGGGCTGCCTGCGTGGCACTCCCCCGAGCGCCCGCATAGCATGTGCGCACAGGCGGAGGAGGAGGTGCCCACCTGCCCCTCGGGGTATGGGAGGCGGCGATCTGGTCAATACTGGAGGGCCGAGGGGGGTTACCCATGCAGAATGCTGAGGTCAGGGAACTGGTGCAGCGCTCGCTGGAGCGGTACGCAGACGACGAGCGCACGCTCGACGCTTACTGGCAATGGGCTTCCAACCCAACCCCGCCCTCGGCTGGTTACGCGCTGGAGGAGAACGCCGGCTTCATCGCCACGAACCTGATGCTGCGCTACGGCGAGCCCGCGGTTGACCTGGTGCTGGCCGTGAACGAGGAATGCCGTGAGCTCGCCGGGCGCGCTTCCATTCAGGAGCTGCAGCGGACGATCGTGACGGTGCTCAACGGGCCCGTGGGCGAGCGGCTGCGGCAGGGCGTCATCCGGCGGCTGTCGGAGCCGACCCCGGCTAGGCGGGCGCTGGCGGCCTGGCTGGTCAACCGGGCCCGGTGGCGGCGGATGCCGGGGCGCGAGCCGGTGGTGGCCGGCGAGTTCGACTGGTCGCTGGGTGCAGACCTGGCGGAGAGCAAGGCCGACTGCCAGAGCCGGATCTTCCGCCTCCTGTACGGGGAAGAGGTGGTCCAGCTCGACCTGGCCCGTGAGGCGATGGCGGTGGGCGTCGTCAACCGGCTGTTCTACCGGAACGCGGCGGGGCGCATGGAAGCGAAGCTGCGGCCGGGGCCGCGCCTGCCGGCGTCGGCGCTCATCTACTGACCTCCGCGGGATACCCCGGGGACGGGCGGCGTCGTCTAAACAGGCGACTCGACCAACTGCAGAGGAGGCGCCGCCGTGGCAGAGCCCAGCACCAAGTGGTACCGGTCCCCCGCGTTCATCGGGCTGATTATCACCGTTGCCGGCTTCGGGCTCTTCACGCTGGGGGCCTGGCTGGTCAGCGAGTGGCTGCTCCGGTAGCAGGGCCCGGACGCTGGTCGCCGTGCACCTCCTGCGCAGCGGGGCGCGGGCGTGCACGGCGACGGACGCTCCGCCCGGGGGTTGGTTGGATCCCCAGGTCTTGCAGAATTCGGATGGGTGGTGTATACTACATCAAATAAGAGCGGCGAGACCGCACGGGAACCTTGAGGGAGCAGTCTGCGGACGTTCGGGAAGGTAAAGCTTGAATGCAGCAACCCCGGTGCGTTCCGGGGGTTCTTTTTTCCGTTCTGAAGCGAGGTTTCGGTCTCCGTTCGGAGAGGAGGCAAGCAGCATGCAGTGGAAGTATGAACGGCCGCCTGTGCAGGCCGAGGTAGACGAACACCTGATCGAAGAGATCCTGCAGGCCGCAGGGCTCGAGCAGCTCGACTGAGGCGCGGGCGGAAAGGGAGGCACTCTCTTGCGCAGCACGCTGGAGGCACAGTTGAAGGATCTGAACACCGACATCCTGCGCATGGGTCAGCGGGTGAGCGAGATGATCGACAACTCGGTGCTCTCCCTGGCCCGGCAGGACGTCGCACTGGCTCAGCGGGTGATCGACGCTGACGACGAGATCGACCGGATGCTGATCGCCATCGAGATGCGCTGTCTGCAGGTGATGGCCCTGCAGCAGCCGATGGCCCGCGACCTGCGTACCGTGGGCACCGGCCTGAAGATCGTGACCGATCTGGAGCGGATGGCCGACCACGCCACCGACATCGCAGAGGTTACCCTGAGGCTGGAGGGCGAGCCCCTGATCAAGCCGCTGATCGACATCCCCCGCATGGCGGCACTGGCCCAGGAGATGGTCCGGGCTGCGCTGGACGCCTTCGTGGAGGAGGACGAGTCCGCCGCCCGCGCGATGATCGCCCGCGACCACGAGATGGACGCCCTCTACAGCGCCGTCTTCGACGAGTTGGTGGAGATGATGGAGCAGAATCCGCAGGTGGTGCGGCAGGCGACCTACCTGCTGCACGTGGCCGGCTGGCTGGAGCGGATCGGCGACCACGCGACCAACCTCGGCGAGTGGATCATCTACCGGCTCACGGGCGAGCTGAGCGATCTCAATACGTGAAGGAGGGAGGGGGCTGCGGGCCCCCTCCCTGCGTCATCCCTGTCTGCCCTCGCCGGCGGGCTCTACGCCCGCCCGGCCGGAGCGCGCCCGGGCGATCGCCGAACGGGCCAGGTTGCTCAGCACCACGTCCTCCATCGGCGGGTTGTGGAGGCCGGCCCGCACGTCGCGGTAGTAGCGCTCCAGCGGCAGTTGCCGGGCCAGGCTGGCCCCCCCGGCCACCCGCATCGCCCGGTCGACGACAGCCAGCGCCGTCTCCACGACGAACGGCTTGCAGGCGGCCACCGCATCCACCAGGTGCGGGCGCCACTCCGGCCGCTCGTCCCACTGGCGGGCCAGGTCCATCAGCGTGATGCGGGCCGGAAGCAGGGCGAGGTCCATCTCGCCGATGAGCCGCTGCACGTGAGGGCGGTCGGCCAGGGCCGACGTTGCTTCGGGATGGCCCGGCGGGTTGACCGTCCGCCGCTCCACCGCGTAGCGCACGGCGAAGTCCCGGGCCGCCTGGGCGATGCCCAGGTAAACCGCCGGCACGTGGAGGTTCCAGCCTGCGGTGGCGGCGCTGTTGCGCTCACGGGCCGGCTCCAGCAGCGCTTCGGCGGGCAGGTGCACGTCGTCGAGCCAGAGGTCGTGACTGCCGGTGGCCCGCATGGCCAGCGAGTCCCAGGTCTCCTCGATGCGCAGCCCCTCGGATTCCCGCGGCACCAGGAACCATGCTGCCTCCTCGGTCCCCTCGAGCGTGGCGGAGACCAGGAAGTAGCGCAGGACCGGCGCCAGGGTGGTGAAGCTCTTGTGGCCCCTGAGCACCCAGGAGCCGTCGGCCAGCCGGCGCGCGGTGGTGCGGGGGAGGCCGCCCCGGCTGGGGCTGCCGGTCTCGGGCTCCGAGGCGCAGGCGTTGAGCAGTGCGCCCTCGGAGACGACCTCGCCGAAGAGCCGCCGGCGGACGGGCTCCGGCCACGTCCGGCTATCGGCCTGCTTGCCCACGACGTACAGGTGCCAGCCCACGGCCAGCGCGGTCGCACCGTCGCCACGCGCCAGCCGCTCCTGCGCGAAGACCGTGGCGTGGACGCCGGCGCCGAGGCCGCCGTACGCCGCGGGGACGGTCAGCGCCAGGTAACCGTGCTCCCGCAGCGCGTCGAAGTGGGCGAAGGGAAAGGTGCCCGAGCGGTCGTACTCGGCGGCGGTCGCTGCAAAGCGGTCGGCCAGCTCGTCGGCGCGCTCGTAGGCCTCCCAGTCGGCCGCGGTGCGGCCGAAATACCACGGGCCTGGAGTCACGTGGCTCACCTCCGTCGTCTGAATGATTCGCCGCGCACCCGCGCAAATCTTGCAGGCGGCCCGCTCAATTCCGCACATTGGTTACGGAATGCACTTGAACGAAGGCCACGCATCGTGTAACATTATGTCCTGCCACCGGTGATGTGACACCGGCGGCGGCACGGGGCGGGGAGATACCCAAGTGGCCAAAGGGGGCTGACTGTAAATCAGTTGCGCAATGCTTCGGTGGTTCGAATCCACCTCTCCCCACCAGAATACGGGCGGTTAGCTCAGCGGGAGAGCACTTGCTTCACACGCAAGGGGTCACTGGTTCGATCCCAGTACCGCCCACCACTGAACTGTCGGAGTGGCGGAATTGGCAGACGCGTACGTTTGAGGGGCGTATGGGCAACCGTGCGGGTTCAAGTCCCGCCTCCGACACCAGCCAGGGGCTGTCCCTGAGTCATCCGGGATGACTCAGGGACAGCCCCTTGTTTTCCATGACGAGCGCCAGGCCTGAGGCCGAGTCCCAGAAAAGGGCCGGGCAGTCGCTGGCTCAGCGCGGGGATGCTTCCGTCATCATGCTCGACAAATACTACCACCTCAACGGTACCGACCGGGGGGACGGCCGTGTGCATCGAGCCAACGCTAAGGTGGACGGTGCGTTGGATGACTTCGTGCGACACTGTCTGAGCGGTTTCTACCACGCTCGCTCCAATCTTCGTCAACTGGAGGCGGTCCACGATCTCACCAACGACTGGGGCTACCCTATGCAAGGCCTTGCTCTGTCATCGCCAGTGCCATCTGGCGCATAACTCAGCCCCCGCCCGCCTCCCCGGGCATGCACTTGCGGCCTGTCGCACGGCGCTACTGCGCCAAGTGACACAAGATTCCTTGCTGCATCATGGCCGGACGGGCGTGCTCCGGAGCGGTCGCCTTCTGCAGGTGCAGGTGCGGGGAACTTCCTATTCGAATTATCCGTCTTACGTGTCGATACGGTCGGCCGCATACCCATGTATAAAGCGGTTCGAGGGGTGAGCGGCACGGGGCTTGCCCGTGCCGCTCAAGCACTGGACCGCGGGCCGATGTGGAGATGACCTTCCGCGGGGCCCTTCGTTGAGGGGGATGGTTCCCCTTCGAGCGAGCGTTGCTGTTTTTCTGCTGCTGGTTTCCGTCGGCGTGGCGGCACTGGTCGGCCGCATCCTGGCAGAGAACTCGCGCGAGGACAAGTTGCTCTCGAAGTTCGTGGGGTACAGCTTACTGAGAATCTCTTTGCCGGGAAGTGCTGTGTCCTGAGCGGACCATCGGCGTACTTGGACATGGTGTTCGAGCCCGAGATCCCACGGATCGACACGATCGTTGCGGACTTCGTCGATGCGCTGTGCGACGCCGGCTTCGCAGTGGACGACGAACCGGACCTTGGCCCGGCACAGCGGGCGATATCGGCGTTCGCACGCGACCCAGGTCACCGGTTCACCAAGGGGCTGGGCCTAGCACACCCGCAACTTGGCGGGAGGGTCGGGCTCCTCATGCAGCCGGCCCGGGACGCCGGTGCGGGGCCCGACAACGCCGTCCTCTTCACGCTGAGCCTGGACGAGTTGACCGTGATGGACAGCTCGCAGCCCTACCTGACGGCGAGCGCTGAGCACGTGATCGTACCGCTCTGCACACGCGTGGCCGTCTCCCTGCCCACAGTGTTGATCGACCTTCAGCATTTTGGCTGCGACTACTCGGCCTGGGAGGCCTGGGCATCCGGCCGAGAGCCCCGCAGTTCCCTGCTGTATCTGGCGCCGGGCGTCGCCGGCTTCAACCCCGGCCGGTGGCGGCGCACGGTTCGGTTGGAGAACGGAGGCGTCCTCTACCTCGTGCCGGGCTGGTGGAACGGCTGACCCACGCGACGCACGTTGATACTGGAAATCGTGTACTCACTCCTCAAGAACCCTCGACAACGGTATAATTACTGATGGTCCATTGCAGTGCGTACGGCTTGACCCACGGCCCATGCTCCGATGTACGCATCGAACAGGAGGTCGCCTAATGAACTTGCGTCAGCGCACAGCCGTCTCCATCCTGGCCCTGTTTGCCCTGACTCTCTCCGCCTGCGGCGGATCGCAGCAGGCCCCCAACACGCAGCAGCCCCCGGCGAGCGGCGGGCAGCAGCAGCAGGAGCCGCAGAAGACCGAGGAGCCCAAGGAGATCGTGGTCTACACGTCTCACCAGGCCGACATCCACGAACCGCTGTTCAAGGCCTTCGAGGACGCGACCGGCATCAAGGTCACCCCCGTCTACGCGGCCACCGGTGAGCTGTTCCAGCGGATGAAGGCCGAGGCCAACAACCCCCTCGGCGACGTGATCTTCGGCGGCGGCGCCGAGACCCACGAGGCCAACAAGGACCTCCTGCAGCCCTACGTGCCCAAGGAAGTCGACAAGCTGGCCCCCGGCACCGTGGCGAAGGACAACACCTGGACGGGCTTCACCGCCCTGCCGATCGTGATCATGTACAACACCAACATGCTGACGCCTGACGAGGCGCCGAAGGGCTTCGCCGACCTGACCGACCCCAAGTGGGCGGGCAAGATCGCCATGCCTGACGCCGCCAAGTCCGGCTCCGCGTACACCACCGTGGTCACCGTCCTGCACGCCATGGGCCGCGACGACGGCAAGGGCTGGGAGGTCATGGCGGACATCGCCGCCAACTCCAAGATCCTGGGTTCTTCCTCGCAGGGCCCGAAGGGTACGAATGACGGCGAGTACGCCATCGCCCTGACCCACGAGGAGGGCGCCTTCAAGTACGTCGCCGCCGGCGGCCCGATCGCCATCGTCTACCCCGAGGAGGGCACCTCCAACGTGCCTGACGCCGTGGCGATCATCAAGGGCGCCAAGCACCCCGAGAACGCCAAGATCTTCGTCGACTTCATGGTCTCGCAGCAGATGCAGGAGTACGTGGCCAAGGAACTGAACCGGCGGCCGGTCCGCACCGACGTCGCTCCGCCCGCAGGCCTGGAGGAGGTCTCCAAGATCAAGTTCCTGGACTACGACATGGAGTGGGCCGCCACCCAGCGTGAGCAGGTCCTCGACAAGTGGAAGGATATCGTGGTTCAGTAGCCGCTGACCCTGATGGGGTGCTCCCTTGACGGGAGCACCCCTCTATGCAGTTAGAGTTGCCTACCTGGAGGTCGTGCGAATGTCGAAGGTCACCATCGAAGGAGTCGTCAAGCGGTTTGAGGGCCACGCAGCGGTGGCCGGGGTCTCCCTCACCGTGGAGTCGGGGGAGCTGTTCACGCTGCTGGGCCCGAGCGGCTGCGGCAAGACGACGCTCCTACGGGTGCTGGCAGGCTTCTACCAGCAGGACGAGGGGAACGTGCGGTTCGGTGACCGGCTGGTCAACGACGTTCCCGCCCACAAGCGCAACACCGGCATGGTCTTCCAGAACTACGCCGTGTTCCCGCACATGACCGTGTTCGAGAACGTCGCCTACGGCCTGAAGGCCCGGAAGGTCGGCGGCCAGGAGCTGCAGCGGCGCGTGACGGAGGCGCTGGAGATGGTGAAGCTGGCGGACCTCAAGGACCGTATGCCGTCTCAGCTCTCGGGCGGCCAGCAGCAGCGCGTCGCCCTGGCCCGGGCCCTGGTGATCCAGCCGCAGCTTCTGCTCATGGACGAGCCCCTCTCCAACCTGGACGCCAAGCTGCGCATCGAGATGCGCACCGAGATCCGCCGCCTGCAGCGGCAGTACGGCATCACCACCATCTACGTCACCCACGACCAGGAGGAGGCCCTGGCCATCTCCGACCGCATCGCCGTCATGAACCAGGGTCGCGTGGAGCAGGTGGGCTCGCCCCGCGACATCTACTTCAACCCGCAGACCCTCTTCGTCGCCGGCTTCATCGGCACCACCAACCTGCTGCCCGCCCGGGTGCAGGGCGGGGAGGTGCGGGTGTTGGACCAGGCGCTGCGTGAGGTGAAGGCGGCCGACGGCGACTGCACGGTGACCATCCGGCCCGAGAAGATCGCCCTGGGCCAGGGCGAGATCAGCTTCACCGGCCACGTCGAGGAGGCGCTCTTCGTCGGCAGCGGCACCACCGTGTTCGTAAGGACGCCTTCGGGGCAGCGCATCGAGGTGCGGCTGCCCAACGAGGTCGAGCCGCCCCGGGTGGGTGAGCAGGCGACGTTCGGCTTCCGGCGCGCCGCCGCGGCCGTGTACGGCGCACAGGGCGAGGTGCTGGCGTGATGGCGGCGGCGAGGTTCTGGCGGAAGTGGACGTTCTGGCACTGGGTGACTGCGGTCTCGCTGCTCCTCCTGGCCATCGTCCTGCTCTATCCGGTGGGGCAGCTCCTGGTCAAGTCGTTCCTCGCCAAGGACGGCAGCTTCACCCTGAAGAACTACGCCACCTTCCTCGGCAAGCGGTATTACCGGCTCGCGCTCACCAACAGCCTCTGGATCTGCACCGTCTCCACGCTGATTGCCACGGCGATCGGCATTCCGATGGCCTTCCTGCTCACCCGGTACAAGCTGCCGGGCAAGCCGTTGATCCGCACGCTGATCATCCTGTCGCTGCTGTCGCCGCCGTTCATCGGCACCTACTCCTGGATCGTGCTCCTGGGCCGGGCGGGCTTCATCACCCGGGCCATGGAGGCCATCGGCATCACGATGCCTACCATCTACGGGCCCCGGGGCATCATCCTGGTCTTCTCGCTGCACTTCTTCCCCTACGTCTACCTGTTCACCTCGGCGGCGCTGCAGTCCATCGACCGCTCGCTGGAGGAGGCGGCGGATAACCTGGGCGTGAGCGGCTTCACCCGGTTCCGCACCATCACGCTGCCGCTTGTCCTCCCTGCGATCTCGGCCGGCGCCCTGATGGCCTTCATGAGCGCACTGGCCGACTTCGGCACGCCGCAGCTCATCGGCGAGGGCTACCAGCTGCTGCCCATCGCCGCCTACTCTGAGTACATGAACGAGATCGGCGGGAACCCCGGCATGGCCGGTGCCCTCTCGATGGGGCTGGTGGTCATCTCCGCCGTTGCCCTTTTCGCCCAGCGCTGGATCAACCGGCGGACGTTCTCCATGAGCAGCCTCCGGCCGCCGGTGGTCGTCGACCTGCCCCTGGGGAAGAAGATCCTGGCCACCGCTTTCTGCTACCTCGTGGTGGGCACGGCGATCCTGCCGCAGGTGGTTGTGATGATCTCGTCCTTCCGCAAGGCCAAGGGGCCGATCTTCCTCAACGAGTTCGGCCTGGACAACTACCTGACGATCTTCGACCGTGTGCCCGGGGCGGTGGCCAACACGTTCCGGCTCTCCATCGTGGCGATCGTGATCATGGTCATCGCCGGCCTCCTGATGTCCTACGTGATTACGCGGCGGCGCAGCGTGGCGACCGCGGCGCTGGACGTGACGCTGCTGATCCCCTACGTGCTGCCGGGCACGGTCATCGGTATCGCCCTGATCACCGCCTTCAACCGGCCCCCGCTGGTGCTCACCGGCACCGCGACGATCCTGGTCATCTCGTACGTGATCCGCAAGATCAGCTACACCGTCCGCTCGGCCTCGTCGGTGCTCACCTCCCTCGACCCGTCGCTGGAGGAGGCCTCGATCAACCTGGGCGTCGGGCCCGTCGCCTCCTTCTTCAAGGTGACGGCGCCGCTGGTCTTCAAGGGCGTGCTGGCCGGTGCGGTGCTCTCGTGGGTGACGACGATCAACGAGCTCTCCAGCACGATCATCCTCTACCATGCGGGGACGATCACCATGCCGGTGGCGATCTACTCGCAGGTGATCTCCGACAACTTCGGCCTCGCCGCGGCGCTGAGCACGATCCTCACGCTCGTGACGGTGGTCTCGCTCTGGCTCTTCAACCGCCTGGCCGGCAAGGACAACGGCCTCTTGATGTAGGAGGATCTGTACGTGGCAATCAAGGCAGTGATATTCGACCTCGGCGGGGTGATCTTCCACCTGGGCGAGGAGGGGTACCGGCGTGAGGTGGCCCGCCGCCTGGGCCTGGGCGACTCCCTGCCCCCGGCCTACGAGGAGGCGATGCCGGCCATCCAGCGGGGCGAGGTGGCCGAGCAGGACGTGTGGGAGGCGCTGTCGGGCCGCAGGGTCCCGCTGGACGCCTTTGACGACGCCTGGCAGGAGCACTTCACGGTGAACCCGGAGATGTTGGCCCTGGCGGCGGAGCTGCGGGAACGGGGCGTGCGGACGGCCGTGCTCTCCAACACCCAGGCGTCCCACGTGGCGATCATGCGGCGCATGGGCGTGCTGGCTCCCTTCGGCCCGGTGCTGATGTCCTGCGAGGTGGGCCGTCGCAAGCCCGAGCCGGAGGTGTTCCAGCTGGCGCTGGAGATGCTGGGGCTCCCTGCTGACGAGGTCGCCTTCGTGGACGACGTGCCGGAGTACGTCGCCGCCGCCAGGGCGGTGGGGATCCACGCCATCCGCCACACCGGTGACGTGGCCGCCACCCGCCGGGCGCTGCTGGAGATG
Organism: Symbiobacterium terraclitae; assembly: GCF_017874315.1. Classification (NCBI taxonomy): domain Bacteria; kingdom Bacillati; phylum Bacillota; class Clostridia; order Eubacteriales; family Symbiobacteriaceae; genus Symbiobacterium; species Symbiobacterium terraclitae. The sequence goes on from NZ_JAGGLG010000011.1 coordinate 9,885, forward strand.
GTCGCCCCGGAGGGCGCCGACGGCACGAACTAAGGTTTGAGATGGATGAAGGGCTGCCCCCATGGGCAGCCCCTCTGTCGTTCTTGGTCGTCAGCGCCCGGCCTGCAGCTCGGCCACGACCTGGGCGATGTTCAGCCGGTGCTGCTCCCGGTAGTAGTCCGGCAGCTGCTCCACGACGCCCGGGGGCAGCAGGGCCCCCAGCGGGAGTTCCGCCGCGATCTCGTCGGCGGACTGCCCCTTCGCCAGGCCGGACTCAGCCGCCTCCACGAGCCGGTCGATGTACGCGGCGTTGGCCGCCAGCAGTTCGGGGCCGCCGGGGCGCCCGTGGCCCGGCACCACGTGGGTGACGCCGGCACGGCTCCACCTGCGCAGCTCCTCGGCCCACTGCCGGATGTGCCCGGGCTCGCTCAGCGTGGGGATCGGCCGCTCCACGGCGTCGCCGGCCAGCAGGAGCCCCAATTCTGGCACGTGGACGACCACTGAGTCCGCGGTGTGGCCCGGCAGGTGGTGCAGGTCGATGGTCAGGCCGCCGGCGTCGATGGTGAGGCGGTGGGGAAAAGTGAGCCCCGGGGGGATGATCTGGCTCTCGGCGAAGGCCGCCGGGTTCTTGGCGCGCATCTGCGCCAGGAACTCCGCCGCTTCGGGGGCCGTCAGCCGCTCCCTGGCCACGCGGTGTCCGATCACGGGCACGCCGGGGAAGGCAGCCGTGCCCCAGCAGTGGTCCCAGTCGGAGTGGGTGTAAACCACCAGCGTGGCGCCCGCGAAGGGGGCCATGTCAGCAGGCTGGATGAGGGTGTCGACCACCACCCTGTGCCGGGTCCCGGCGATCATGGCGGCGGTGACGGGGAAGTCAGAGGAGCCCGGGAGGGAGCGGGTCACGAGGGTGACCGACGGCAGCAACGCTTCGACTCTCAGCTGGGAACTTGGGGCACTCATGGTGCACGACACCCCCGTCTTACGTAACGTTGTGTGATTGCGGTGGACGAAGGCCGTCCGGTGCAAGTATAGCAAATTCCGCTCCCAATACTTACTTGTTCTGAGCATTTCGCTGGGTACTGCCGCCCGGAGGGAGACGCGCGAGGGGACCCCCTGTGGCGGCGGTCCGTCGGCTTTGCAGCCAGTGTGACCTGTGCCAGGTGGGGGGTCCCACTGGATTCTATGCAGGCGTGCTCGGCATATGTTCCGGTCCCCGGGATGCCGGTGAGCAGCGGGTGGGGTGGTGCCGGGCGCCGTATGCGCTGTTCGTGCCAAGTGTTGATGGCGACCGCGGGGGCACCGGAAGTCCCGGCCAGGCTCGGGTCGTGAGCCCAGGATCGACGAAATCTCCATCCCGTCGGGCATCAACAGTGGATGCGAACAGAACCGACGCGGCCGGAACAGGGTATGCCCCCGGACGGTACGCCGCGCGCAGGGACCCCCTGCGGCGCCGGTCAGTCGGCTTTGCAGCCAGTGCGACCTGTGCCAGGTGGGGGTCCCAGTAAAATGCTATGCACCTGTGATCCGAGGATGCACCGGATTGCAGGTGCCAATGTCTGGATGCGGGTGGCCCGGCTGAGGTCTGGACGGGTGGCCCGGCTGAGGTCTGGACGGGTGGCCCGGCTGAGGTCTGTGAGAGCGGCCCGGCCGAGGTCCGTGCGGGCGATTCGGCCGAGGTCCGGCAGGTCGGGGTGCAGGGCGAGGAGTTGGGGCAGGATCTGCAGCTGCGCAAAGGGAGAGAGGGGGAGGGTGGGGTCCAGCGGTGCGCGCAGAACGGCCCTTCCGCCTGTGGCCAGGAAGTCGCCCAGGGTGATGGGCGTGCCGGTCAGGAGGCGCACCGCGGAAACGTCCAGCAGCAGGATGCCCGCGACCTCGGACGACGGTACGGGCGTCTCTTCCGAGACGGCGAGGTATGTAACGGAGTGCTGCCCGCTTCGCTCCCGGGGCGTGACAAGCAGCGGGGCCGGCGCCAGCGAAGCACCAGGATCCAGGCGCTCCAGGTGGTATGCACCCCACCCGGTCGGGGTCGCCCGGTAAGTCGCAGGCGGATCCAACAGCGAGATCCGCACCCCGGCCTCCTCCCACAGCTCCCGGGCCACGCACTGCGCGGCCGTCTCCCCGGCCTCCCGGTGGCCCCCCAGGCGGATGACCGCCAGTCGGTCTCCCGCGGGAGACGGCCCCACGGCGAAGGCGAACAGCCCCCGGCAGAGCAGGTAGACGCCTGCAGTGGCGATGTCGTCATCTCGCACCATTGCCTCTCCTCCCCGAAGCCGTCTCAAGAGGAATAACGGTGCGCGGCGGGCTCGCGTTGCGGCGGCCGGCCGGGTACAGCCAGCCGGTCCGGCACAGGCGGCCGAGAGCGTCTACAGGGGCGACTGGGCAGTGGGCACCCCCGGTCAGCGGGGAGCCCGGGCAGCGGGGCAGGACTGCTGGTGTGGATTGCAGAAGTTGCTACATAAGAAGGGGAGGATGAGCCATGCCCAGTGCGGCGCTTACCGGGGCGGCGTTCGTCATCCAGACTTTGATTGCGCTCTATCTGGTGATCGGCGAGCCGCTCTACGGCAAGGTCGCCTACAGACGTTTGCTGAACTCCCTGGATCGCGATCCCTCCGCCCGCATTCGCTTTTACCGCGGAGTCATCATCCTGGAGTGGGCCCTGGTGTTCCTGGTGCTGCTCACCTTGCGGATGGCCGGCGGCTCCGCCGCCGATATCGGCCTGCGGCCGGCCACCATGGGCTCCGACGCCGCGGTGCTGGTGGCGGGCCTGTCCGTGGGACTGGTCGCGCCGGTGGTGCTGGCTGCCGTGTCCCGGAGCTACCGGCAGGTCATCCAGCGGCAGGGGGGATCGGTGCGGGGACTGATCCCCTCCCGGGGGGACGAGCGCTGGTGGTTCGCGCTTGTCGCCGTCACCGCCGGCGTGTGCGAGGAGACCCTGTTCCGCGGCTTCCTGATGGCCTACCTCACCGCGCTGGTGCCGGGGATCCCGGTCTGGGCGGCGGTTGCCGCATCGGGCATCATCTTCGGAATGGCCCACCTGTACCAGGGGTGGGGCGGGGTACTGACCACCGGGCTGGTAGGCCTGCTGATGGCGTCTGGCCGATCCTCCTGCACGCGCTCGTGGATCTGCGGGTCCTGGCGCTTCCGGTCCAGGGGCGCAATGGCCCGGCATGAGAAAACGGGACCCCCAGTGGCGCCGGTCAGTCGGCTTTGCAGCCAGTGCGACCTGTGCCGTGTGGGGGTCCCGCTATAAGAGTATGCGGTGGGTGCACGGAGATGACCGCCGCGACCTTCCGCCACTTATTGGCAATCCGCCCCTCGCTCCCCCGGGCCGGACCCGGGGAGCGACCCTTTTCGGAGGGAAGTAGGGTTTTCGGGTCGCCGGGTACAATCTTAACCTGACCGACCTGAAACACTCGAGGAGTTGTCGCAGCCTTGACCCACAAGCTCACGTACGGCGCCATTCTCCGCCTCTTCCTACCCCTGTCGCTCTCGGACGTGATCATGGTGATCGCCGGTCCGATCCTGACCATCGGGCTCACCAAGCTGGCGAACCCCGAGACGTCGCTGGCCGCGTACTCCGTGGCCCAGAACGTGGCCATCTTCCTGGAGAGCCCCATCATCATGCTGCTCCACGCCTCGAACCTGCTCAGCCGCTACCCCGAGACGTGGCGGCCCCTGCGCCACTTCATGCTCTGGGCGAACGCCGTCCTCACCGTGCTCTACGCCCTGCTGGCGTTCACCCCGGCGTACGACTGGATCTTCCGGGGCGCGCTCGGGCAGCCTGACGCCATCGCCGACGCCGCTCGCCCGGCCTTCCAGGCGATGCTCCTGTGGCCCGCGGCCATCGGCTGGCGCCGCTATTACCAGGGGCTGCTCATCATCCACAGGCGGTCGAGCCTGGTGGCCTACGCCGGGTTTGCCCGCATCGGCTCGCTCGCCCTGGTGACCCTCCTGGGCGTGCTGGGCCGGGCCCACGGCGCCACTGTGGCCGGCGTGGCGCTGGTGGTCAGCGTGATCGTTGAGGCGGCTGCGGTTACCTGGCTGGCGCGGCCCATCCTCAAGTCCGGCGTGGCGGACCCCGGGGCCAGGGCTCCCGAGTGGGCGCCGCGCACCATCGGCCAGATCGCCCTCTGGTACTGGCCGCTGGCGATGACCCAGATCCTGGTCACGGTGGTGCGGCCGCTGATCAACGGCGGCATCGCCCGCTCCGTGGACCCCGAGCTGGGGCTGGCCGCCTGGCCGGTGGCCTGGTCGACCATCCTGATGGTTGCCAACGCCGTGCGCATGGTGCAGCAGGTGGCGCTGACCCTGCTGCAGGACCGGCAGTCCTACCTGATGCTCCGCCGCTTCACCCTCGCCGCGGGGCTGATCGCCTGTGGCGTCATGGCGCTGCTGGCCGGCACGCCCCTGGGGCTCGGCTATATGGAGTGGGTGCTGGGGCTCAAGGGCGGACTCTCCTCCGTCGCCGCTGCCGCCATTCCCGCGCTGAGCCTCGGCGTGCTCTTCCCGCTGTACACCGCCTTGCAGAACTGGCTGCAGGCCCTGCTGATGAAGGACGGGCGCACCCTGATGGTCAACGCCGGCGCGATCGTGGGCGGTGCGGTCACCATGGTGGCCGTCTACGCCGGGGCGCTCATCTGGCGGCTGCCCGGCGCCCAGCTGGGCATCGCATCCCTGCTCTGCGGCGGTGCGGTGGAGCTGGTGTGGCTCACCCTGGCCTCGCGGCCGCAGCGGCGCGCGTGGCTGGCCGCGCGTTGACGTGCAACGATCGCGGCCAGGATATCCCCATGTTCACTTCACGCAATGTTTGAACAGTGGATAACGCGACCTTATCAACAGAGGCCCCGGCGGTGCATCAACAGAGGCGCCAGCGGCGCATCAGCCGGGCCAGCGGGCGCAGCAGGCGGAGCGGCGCGAAGCGGTAGATCTCCCGGGCGATGGCCAGCGCGTCCTCCTCGATGAAGCGGACCACCAGCTCCCGCTCCCGGTCGGTCTCGGCGGCCAGCAGGCAGCGGGCGTTGCGCCAGACCCGGTCGCGCCACGTCTTCAGGCCGTACGTGGTCAGCTGCTGATCCAGGTCGCCCAGCAGCCGGCCCAGGGGACGGACGAGCCGGCCGTAGTGGGCGGCGATCTCGTCCTGCACGGCGGGGATCAGGTCGTGAAGCACCCGGTTGATCTGGTCGTGGTCGAAGCGCCGCCGCACGGTCTTGAAGATGGCCTGCTCGTCCCCCTCGGCGCGCAGGATCTCGGCCACCACCAGCGGCAGGTCGTTGTTGATGTGGGCGTTCATCCCCAGGAGGATGTCCTGGAGGAGGAACGCCCGCTTCTGCTGTGCGATGCGGAAGGCGTACTCCCAGGCCGGCGGCGGCGAGCTGCCCCGCTCGAAGCGCTCCAGGGAGTCGAAGTAGTACCACCCGAAGCGGATGGCGACCCGCTCCACCCAGGGCGGGTCCAGGAAGAAGGGCCGGCGCAGGCGATCGCGCACCTCCAGCGTCATCCGGTGGTAGACCCGGAGGAAGGCGGCCCGGTGGTCGCCCGCCCGGTCGAACCGGTCCAGTTGTGCCTTCAGCACCGCGGCCAGGTCGTCGATGCTGCCCACGTCCGCACCGCCCATCCGCATCGGGATCGCTTGCCGGATGTGCGCCACCTCCCCTCCGGGCGGACTCCTGCGACCGTCACCGCCCACTTCTAGTCTGCGCCTACCCGGTCAGCAACTTTTCCATCATCACCCCCCAGACCTGGAATCCCCGGGCCTGGGAGGTCTTCTGCCCCAGCGGGTTGGTGGCGTGGACCCAGTTGGTCACCCGGCGGATGCCGAGCCGCCGTAAGTACTCCTCGCCCAGTTCGTGCATCTGCTTCGCCAGTCCCTGGCCCCGGTACTCGGGCCTCAGGTAGATGTCCGCCATGTACCCCTGCGGCTCGCCCGTCCGCTCGTCCGGCCGGATGCCGATGAGCAGGAACCCCACCGGCCTCCCGCCGTCCACCGTCACGATGGCCGTTCCCCCCGGCGAGCTGAGGGTGGCCAGCAGGTTGCGGTGGGCGTTCTTCCGCACCAGCTCGGGCCGGGCCACGGCCTTGTCCGTGGGGCTCATGATCTGCCAGTCGGTCTCCGCCGCCATCTCCAGCAGCCAGGGCAGGTCGGTCCAGTGCCAGAAGCGCACCTGCGGCACGCGCTCGCTCCCTCCTTTCTCCCCCACGGTACGCTGCCCCGGGCCGGGAGGTACCATGGGCCCCGGCCCTCCATAGGATGAAGGAGCCCGCACGAAGAGGAGGGAGGGCCGCATGTACCAGTACAGGCAGGGCCACTCCGCCGACCTGGCGTGGCTGCAGCTGGCCGCCGCTGCTGCCGCGTGGGAGTCGCTCTCCCCAGAGGAGCGCACACGGATGCATCCCGTGATGGTGGCCCAGCGTGCCGCGCTCCAGTGCCGGCAGGTGCTGGCTGCCCCGGGCAGCGCGCTGATCGTGGCGCAGCAGGGCTTCCAGCCCGTCGGCTACCTGCTGCTGGCCGTGGCGCCGGACGGGAGCACGGAGGAGCCCACGGCGCTGCTCATCGACCTCTGGGTCCACCCGGCGCACCGGCGCCGCGGCGTGGGGAGCGGCCTCCTGGCCGCCGCGGAGCGGGGCGTCGCCGGCCTGGGTCTGAGGAAGATCAAGCTCTGGACGGGACTGCACCACCGCCCGGCCGTCGAGTTCGCCCTCAGCCGGGGCTTCACCCCGGCCGGGCTGATCGGCGTGAAGGACCTGTAACCGCCGCTCACACGGTTACATAAGCTGAGACCGGAGACGTTCCACCCACGCGGTGGTGCTTATCCCGGTACAGATCGGAAGGAGGTTCCCTTAGTGTCCAACAAATCGCGGGTCGTCACATCGACCGCCTGCCCCGTTGACGCCTCGCGGCCGGTGGTTACGGTACGCTGCCCCGACAGGACCTCGGTACCCACTGCCACCGCCGGGGTGACCGACAAGCTGGATAAGAAGGGGTTCTTCCCGTTCTTCGGCTTCGGCGGCAAGAGCGTCCCCGGACAGGTCTTCAACAACCCGGCCGTAGACCTGGCCCCGTTCAACAAGCTGGCCTCGCTGGCGGCGTTCAGCCCGACAGCCGCCCTGGCGGCCAAGAGCCCGACCCTGGCCATCTTCAACCCGGCCATCAACCCGGCGGCAGCGTTCCTGCAGTTCAACCCCGGCGCCGCGCCGACGCTGGCGCTCAAGGGCAAGCCCTTCGGCAAGTTTGGCATATAGCTGGCGGAAGGAGGGGGAGTCACACGGCTCCCCTCCTTCCGGTCAGGAGGTAAGCACCACATGAACTTCGGTGGGTTCGACGCGACCGATCAGGTCTTCTTCAACCCCGCAGTGCAGCTGGCTCCCCTCTTTCCGCTGGGGTCCCTGGCCGCCTTCAACCCTGCGGCCGCCCTCGCGGCCAAGAGTCCGACGCTGACCATCTTCAACCCGGCCATCAACCCGCGCGCGGCCTTTCTGGCCTTCAACCCTGCTGCGGCGCCGACCCTGGCCCTCACCGGCGGGTTGGGCAAGCCGTTCTGGAAGGGCTGCGGGTGGTGCTGAGGGCGCGGCCGGCGGTGCAACTGTGGTCGCAGATGACGGGGGCGATCCGCCCCCGTTTGCCGTGTCAGGAAGGAGCGTGTAGCCCGTGAAGCGCCACGTTGATGTTCCTACGCCTGCCGACGTCTTCTTCGACCCCATCGTCCAGTTGGCGGCGCTCTGCCCCATCTGCGCCCTGGCGGCTCTCCGCCCCGAGGCCGCCATCGCGGCGCTGGCGCCCGCCCTGGTCCTCTTCAACCCCGCGCTGAACCCCGAGGCGGCGCTGCTGTCGTTCGCCCTGGCGCCCGTCCGCCCGCGCCGGGGGTGGATGCAAGCGCGTGCGGTGCACCCAGCGGCGCGGCCGGGTGCCACCGGGATTGCCGCGGACGCTGCTTGGGGCGGATCAGCGCGTGCGGGAGGAGGGATCGCCGTCCGCCCGGGGGGCGCCGTCGCACGGTCGGGAGGGGATCGCTGGGTGTTCACCACCCTGAAACGGGCGTAGATCTGATAGCAGGAAGAATAGGCGGAAAAAGCGAATCGAAGGGAAGTTGCACCGAGTCTGAAGGGGGATGGACACGTGGCGACTGGGGAGAGGAAGGAGCGGTTCGCGGGCGTTTCAGACCGCCCGGTCAAGCGCTTCTACGGACCTGATGACATCGCTGGCTTCGACTACGAACGCGATCTGGGCGACCCCGGCGAGTATCCCTTCACTCGCGGTGTCCACCCGACGATGTACCGCGGCAAGCTCTGGACGATGCGGCAGTTCGCCGGCTTCGGCACGGCGGAGGAGACCAACGCCCGTTTCCGCTACCTGCTGGAGCAGGGGCAGACGGGCCTCTCGACCGCGTTTGACATGCCCACGCTCCTGGGCTACGACTCCGACCACCCCTATGCCAACGGCGAGGTGGGCAAGCTGGGGGTGGCCATCGACTCGCTGCGGGACTTCGAGATCCTGTTCGAGGGCATCCCCCTGGACAAGGTCTCGACGTCGATGACCATCAACCCGCCCGCCTCCATCATGCTCGCCATGTACCTGGTGGTGGCCGAGCGCCAGGGCGTCTCCTGGGACCAGGTGAGCGGCACCATCCAGAACGACATCCTCAAGGACTATATCGCCCAGAAGACCTATATCTACCCCCCGGGGCCCTCGATGCGGCTGATCACCGACGTGATGGCCTTCTGCGCCCGGAACGTGCCCCGGTGGAACACCATCTCCATCTCCGGCTACCACATCCGCGAGGCCGGCGCCACCGCGGCGCAGGAGCTGGCCTTCACGCTCGCCGACGGCATGGCCTACGTGGAGGCCGGCATCAAGGCGGGGCTGGACGTGGACGAGTTCGCCCCGCGGCTCTCCTTCTTCTTCGACGTCCACAACGACTTCTTCGAGGAGATCGCGAAGTTCCGCGCCGCCCGGCGCATTTGGGCCCGGGTGATGCGCGACCGCTATGGCGCGAAGAACCCGCGCTCCTGGATGCTGCGCACCCACGCCCAGACCGCCGGCGTGAGCCTCACGGCGCAGCAGCCCGAGAACAACATCGTGCGGGTGACGCTGCAGGCGCTGGCGGCGGTGCTGGGCGGCACGCAGTCGCTGCACACCAACTCCTACGACGAGGCGCTGGCGCTGCCCAGCGAGGAGGCGGTGCGCATCGCCCTGCGCACGCAGCAGATCATCGCCGAGGAGAGCGGCGTCGCCAACGTCGTCGACCCGCTGGCCGGCTCTTACTACGTGGAGCACCTCACCAACAAGCTGGAGGAGGAGGCCTACGAGATCTTCGCCAAGATCGAGGCGCTGGGCGGCGTGGTCGCGGCCATCGAGAAGGGCTGGTTCCAGCAGCAGATCGCCGACTCGGCGTACCGCTTCCAGCGCCGGGTGATGAACGGCGACTACCGGGTGGTGGGCGTCAACGCTTACGCCGACCCCGATGAGAAGCCTACGACCAACATCCTGAAGGTGAACCCCGAGGTGCAGCGGCGGCAGATCGAGCGGGTCCGGCAGGTGCGGCAGGAGCGGGACCAGAAGGCCGCGGCGGCGGCCCTTGCCGAGCTGCGGCGGGCCTCGCAGACCAGCGAGAACCTGATGCCCTATATCATCGCATGCGTCAGGAACTACTGCACCGTGGGCGAGATCTGCGGCATGTGGAGGGAAGTGTGGGGCGAGTACCGGGAGGAGTCGGTCTACTAGATCCGGGCAGTGGGGGGGAGCGCACGTGGAAGCCGTATCCACTCGTAAGATCAGGGTACTCGTGGCGAAGCTGGGGCTCGATGCCCACGACCGGGGGGCCAAGGTGGTCGCCCGGGCCTACCGGGACGCGGGCTTCGAGGTGATCTACACAGGTCTCTATCAGAGGCCGGAGGCGGTGGCCGCGGCCGCGATCCAGGAGGACGTGGACGTGGTCGCCATCTCGTCGCTCGCCGGGGCGCACGGGGTCTTGATTCCGCAGCTGATCCAGCTGCTCCGGGAGCAGGGCGCAGACGACATCCTCATTCTGGCCGGCGGCATCATCCCCGAGGACGAGGTGCCGGCGCTGCTGGAGGCGGGCGTCTCCCGGGTCTTCGGCCCGGGCTCCGACCTGGATGAGATCATCGAGTACACGAAGGTGAACGTGAAGCGATGACGGTACAGCAGCGGGCTGCGGAGCTGTTTGCACGGCTTGCGGCAGGCGACCGGCGGGCCCTGGCCAGGGGGATCACCTGGGTGGAGAACGGCGCCGAGGAGGCGACGGCCCTGATGCGCCTGGCCTACCCGCGGACGGGCAGGGCCCACGTGGTGGGCATCACCGGGCCGCCGGGGGCCGGCAAGTCCACGCTGGTGGACAGGCTGGCCATGGAGCTGCGGAGTCGTGGCCAGACCGTGGCCATCGTGGCGGTCGATCCCACGAGCCCCTTCTCGGGCGGGGCGATCCTGGGCGACCGCATCCGGATGCAGCGCACCCTCACCGACCCGGGCGTCTTCATGCGCTCGCTGGCGGCCCGGGGGCACCTCGGGGGCCTCTCCCCGGCCACGGGCGAGGTGGTGGGGCTGCTGGACGCCTTCGGGTTCGACGTGATCCTCGTGGAGACCGTGGGGGCCGGCCAGTCCGAGGTCGAGATCATGGCCCTGGCCCACACCACCTGCGTGGTGGTGATCCCCGGCATGGGCGACGAGATCCAGGCGATCAAGGCCGGCATCCTCGAGATCGGCGACGTCTTCGCCTGCAACAAGGCCGACCGGGAGGGCGCGGAACGCACGGTCAGCGAGATCGAGATGATGCTGGACCTCGGCCACATGGGCAAGCCGGGCATCAACCGCTGGCCGGTTGAACCGGGCGGTGCGCCGCCCAAGGCCGCGGGGGCTGGCGCAGGTGCAGGTGCAGGAGTAGGGGACGCACTGCGCCGGCTCGACCGCACCGGTCACCACAGCGCAGAGGAACTCGCCGGCGCGGCCGGCCACATGACCCATGCGGCGGCCCATGTCGCCGCACGCCACGGCACCGCCAACCCCGGCGACGTCTCCTGGCGGCCGCCGGTGCTGAAGACCGTGGCCAAAGACGGCCAGGGCGTGTCCGCGCTCGCCGACCGGCTGGCGGAGCACCTGGCCTTCCTGAAGGAGACGGGCCGCTGGGAGGCCCGCCGCGAGCAGGACGCCGCCCTGCGCGTCCAGGCGCTGGTCAGCGAGTGGGTGGCCCGCGCGACGCTCGCCCGCGCCCGGGCGGCCGGCGACTACGAGCGGCTCGTCCGCCAGGTGGCCGAGCGGCAGCTCGACCCCTACAGCGCCGCGGACGAGATCCTGAAGAACCACTGGGGCCGGTGACGCTTCCGGGGCGAACGGGCCGTTGGCGATACTCAGGCGCCGCGGGCGACACACCGTCGGGAACAACCGAGGCCGGTGACGGTACTCGGATCAAACGGGGCCGATGACGACCCTCTGGGATGACCGGGGCCGGTGGGGGCACCCGGGGAGAAACCGAAGAGGAGGCAGGAACGATGAACTTTTTCCTGACCGAAGAGCAGAACATGGTGCGGCAGGCGATTCGCGACCTGGCGGAGAAGGAGATCGCGCCCCGCTCGGCCGAGTACAACCGCAACCACGAGTTCCCGTGGGCCAACTTCAAGCTGCTGGCGGAGAACGGCTACCTGAACATGCACCTGCCCGAGCCCTACGGCGGCGGCATGGACTGGGTGAGCTACGCCATCGTCATCGAGGAGCTGGCCCGGGCGTGCGCCGTCACCTCGGTGATCTTCGAGGTGCACTGCTCCCTGCACTCCGAGGCGATCTTCCACTTCGGCACGCAGGAGCAGAAGGACCGCTACCTGCCGAGGCTCACCCGCGGCGAGATCCTCGGCGCCTACGCCCTCACCGAGCCCGGCGCCGGCTCTGACGCCGCCGCGCTCCGCACCACGGCGGTCAAGGACGGCGATCACTACGTCCTCAACGGCGAGAAGACCTTCATCACCAACGGCGGCCAGGCGGGGCTCTACGTGGTCTTCGCCCGGACGAACCCCGACCCCGCGGCGGGCCACCGGGGTATCTCCGCCTTCCTGGTGGAGGCCGGAACCCCCGGCTTCAGCGTGAGCAAGCCGATGGAGAAGATGGGGCTGCACGCCTCGCACACCACCTCGCTGTACTTCGAGGACTGCCGCATCCCGGCGTCCCAGCTCCTGGGCAAGGAGGGCGAGGGCTTCAAGATCGCCATGTCCATCCTGGACCGGGGCCGCATCGGCATCGCGGCCCAGGCCGTGGGCATCACCCAGGCGGCGCTGGAGGACTCGATCAAGTTCGCCAAGGAGCGCCATACCTTCGGCAAGCCCATCGCCGAGCACCAGGCCATCGCCTGGAAGATCGCCGACATGGCCACCGACCTGGAGGCGGCCCGCCTCCTGCTCTACCGGGCGGCCTTCCTGATGCAGCAGGGCGCCCGGGCGACGAAGGAGATCTCCATGGCCAAGCTGTTCGCCTCGGAGATGGCGATGAAGCACACCGTGGAGGCCGTGCAAATCCACGGCGGGTACGGATACATGCAGGAGTACCGCGTCGAGCGCCTGATGCGGGAGGCGAAGATCACGCAGCTCTACGAGGGCACCAGCGAGATCCAGCGGCTGGTGATCTCCCGGGCGCTGCTGCGGGATTAGGCATATCTGTTGATAGAGGAGCCCCCGAGGGCGAGAGACCTCGGGGGCTCCGGATTTCCGAGCGTCGGTGACGGGGGGGTCGAACGCGTGGGGAGGAGATGGCTGGTTGTGGCGGCATGCGTGGCACTGGCCGCCATGGTGGGCATCGGCTGGGTGTACACACACCCGCCGCTCAGCAGCAGAGGCCATTCCGAGCGATCGGATGACGAGGGCAACATCGTGGTGTACGGGATCGACCTGGACAACAGAGGGCGCTGGCCGCTCACGCTGACAGCGGTGACCGTCGGCGGGAAGGAGGTCCTGCCTCCGCACGCCGTGGCTGTGGCCAACTTCGCAGACGGTCAGATTGCCGGCAGCGCCGCCATTGATCTAGAAGCCAACGGCTACAAGCTCACGATCGGCCCGATCTACGGCTGGGAGATCCTGTCGCAGCGGCACGTGCGCGGCTTCCGCTACGCGATCAGGCTGGACCTGAGGGGGCTGGACGCCGAACCTGGGAGGATCGTCGTGCACTACCGGTACCTCGGGCTCCCGCTGAGGTATGACGTGACCCCGTAGTGGTCGATTTCAAGCTGGATGAGAGGCTCCAAGGTAGGAGCGTGCTCCCGGCCAGGGGCATGCCCCATTCCGGCGACCAGTCGCCCTGGGCCCGGCTGCCCCATTCGGGGGGAAGCCCCATGGTGGGGGTGAGGCGCCCCAGGGTAGACGGCGTGCCCCCCATGGCGGTCATGGGGTATCCCCCATTCCCCGCCGCATTGGTTCTGTTCTCCACGACTGTTGATGAGGCTGAGGACCACTCGCCCTGGGCCCGGTTGCCCCATGGCGGGGGATGTCCAATGTGGGGGGATGTCCATTGCGGGGGGATTCCCTATGGTGGGGTGAGATGCCCAACGGCGGGGTGAGGCGCTCCAGGGTAGACGTGCCCCCTTGCTGCCGACCGGGGGCATTCCCCATTCCCCGCCGTATTGGTTCCGTTCTGCACGACTGTTGATGAGTCCGACGACCGCTCGCCCTGGGCCCGGCTGCCCCATGGCGGGGGGAGCAGCCCCATGGTGGGGGGGAGGCGCTCCGGGGTAGACGGCGTGCCCCCTGGCTGCCGGCCGGGGGGCATTCCCCATTCCCCGCCGCATTGGTTCTGTTCTCCACGACTGTTGATGAGGCTGAGGACCACTCGCCCTGGGCCCGGCTGCCCCATGGCGGGGGATGTCCAATGTGGGGGGATTCCCTATGGTGGGGTGAGATGCCCCACGGCGGGGTGAGGCGCTCCAGGGTAGACGGCGTGCCCCCTGGCTGCCGACCGGGGGCATTCCCCATTCCCCGGCGCATTGGTTCTGTTCTGCACGGCTGTTGATGAGGCCGACGACCACTCGCCCTGGGCCCGGCTGCCCCATGGCGGGGGGAGCAGCCCCATGGTGGGGGTGAGGCGCCCCAGGGTAGACGGCGTGCCCCCCCTGGCGGTCATGGGGTACCCCCCATTCCCCGCCGCATTGGTTCCGTTCTGGACGACTGTTGACGTGGTGCGACGATGGCCCGCCACAGCCCCAGTGCGTGCGGCGATGCGGCTTCTCCGTCCGATGCCTACCGGCCCCACGCCGTTATCGGGCCCACTGGGACGAGGCGTGAGCTCCACGCTGGGGTCCAGGCGAGTTTCACTCCCGCTTGGTTCATACCCCAGATCCGGGCGCTGGCCGGGGCCCGTCAGTGCTGTGCGACCTGCTCCGCACACGACCCCACCGGCCAACGCCGCTGACGGCTCGGAAAATCACCCGCGCGGGTGAGAACCGAAGTCTGGACGGAGGAACTAGTGTTCGAGTATACTGGGCGTGGAGTCCAGTAAAGGACAGTTCTTACATCACATCGCCGGTGGGGGCGGCGGTGATGCCGACGGAGGCGGCGGGGGTGGCGGTGATGCCAACGGAGGCGGCGGGGGTGGCGGTGATGGCGGTGATGCCAACGGAGGCGGTGGCGTCGCCAGCGAACGCTGCGCACAGGATGGGGAGTGCACTTCATCCGTTCGCACCAGCGCAGTTGGGGCAGGTGCGGGACGGCGGCAGTGATCCCACGGCCAACGATCAGACGGAGCGGATCCTGTGTCCGTGGTGCGGCTGCGCCCGGGTCGTAAGGAATGGCAGCTTCCGGCTGCGGTCGGGCGAGCGCGTGCAGCGTTACCTGTGCAGGACCTGCGAGCGCACCTTCAGCCCGCTCAGCGGCAGACCGGCGTACCGGCTTCAGAAGATCAAAGAGTGGAACGCCTCGGTTCGCCTGCTGGCGGACGACATATCCCTCCGGCAGGTCGCCTCCCGCCTCAGCGTCAGCGTGTCCACGGCCTTCCGTTGGAGACACCGCGCCCTGGCCTATCTGAGCGGCCAGCGCCGCCGGCCGCTCGGCCCCAGAGTGGGCGTGCGCGTCGTTCACGTCAAGTACTCCGAGAAGGGCAGCCGCATCTGCAACGGCCCGGGCAGCTGGGGTTACTGGAACTTCGTGCGCCGTGGCCCCGAGCCCGCCGGGTACGTCCGCCCCAGGGCGGCTACCGGTGCCCGGCGGCGGTTCCGGCTGTTGGTTGACGGACGGCCACTCCGCGTGATGGTGGCGCAGAGTGAGCAGGGGATGGAGCTGTCGATCCTCGGGCAGGGCCGAATCGCCCCTGAGGTCCTCAGGGACGGTCTGTCGCAGTTGGTGGAGAAGGACTCGCATGTGTTCGCCTTCGGGTACGAGCTTAAGGAGGCCTGCGAATCCTTGGGCCTGGTCTGCCATAATGGCTTCGCCGCCGCGGGTGGCACTGCGGCTCACCGCTCGGAACCAGGCAAGGCTCTCCCAGCAGGCGTGCCCGAGCCTCGTCCCGTTCGGTGCCCTGCACCGCCGGATGGGTGGCTGCGCCGCTTCAAGGGCGTTGCGACGCGCTACCTAGCCCACTATCTGGCCTGGTTCCGGGACATTGCCCGCTTTGCTTCTATGCCTGATGTTGCAGCCGGCGCGCAAGGGCGTGCCCTGGCGTCGCTGTTGGCCTCTCGTGGCGATGGCCCGCTGAATGAAATGCCCGTGTAGTCCTCCGAGGGGGCTACACTGGGCTACATCCGGGACTCACGCCCTGACGGCCACGAGCAGCGCATGCGTGGCCCCTAGATCGAGAGCCTCGCGGCGGGGATGCGCTGCCCCGCACGGATGGCCTCGCACTGCGGGTGCGCTGCTCCACGCGGATAGCCTCGCGCCGCGGATGCGCTGCCCCACGCGGATGGCCTCGCACTGCGGATGTGCTGTCCCATACGGATAGCCTCGCACTTCGGATGCGCTGCCCCACGCGGATGGCCTCGCGCTGCGGATGCGCTGCCCCACGCGGACGGCCTCGCGCTGCGGAGGTATGGCCCCGCACCGGGGGCCTCGAGCCGCGTGGACGGCCACCCCACCGAGGGCCTGGCGCTGCGGAGGTACGACCCCCACACCGAAAGCCTCGAGTTGCGGATGCATGGCCCCGCACCGAGGGCCTCGGGATGCGGGTACGCAGCCCCGCGCGGATGGCCTCGCGCTGCGGATGCGCTGTCCCACGCGGACGGCCTCGCACTGCGGATGCATGGCTCCCTACCGAGGGCCCCGAACCGCGTGCACGGCCACCCAAAGGGCCTGGCGCTGTGGAGGTACGGGCCCCACACCGAAGGCCTCGAGTTGCGGATGCATGGCTCCCTACCGAGGGCCTCGAGCTTCAGTGTGCGAGCTCGTCCGGCTGGACGGCGGTGCAAGAGGGTACCTCGGCTAGTCGATCAACAGTTGCTGCGAACAGAGCCAATGCGTCCGGGGTTGCCCCCCACACCGAGAGCTTGGCGCTGTGGAGGTACGGGCCCCACACCGAAGGCCTCGAGTTGCGGATGCATGGCTCCCTACCGAGGGCCCCGAGCCACGTGCACGGCCATCCCACCGAGGGTCTGGCGCTGTGGAGGTACGGGCCCCACACCGAAGGCCTCGAGTTGCGGATGCATGGCTCCCTATCGAGGGCCTCGAGCTTCAGTGTGCGAGCTCGTCCGGCTGGACGGCGGTCCAAATAGGGCGACTCGGCTAGTCGATCAACAGTTGCTGCGAACAGAACCAATGCGTCCGGGGTTGCCCCCCACACCGAGAGCTTGGCGCTGTGGAGGTACGGGCCCCACATCGAAGGTCTCGAGTTTCCGATGCCCATGGCTCCCCACCGAGGTCCTCGAGCTGCAGTGTGCGAGCTCGTCCGGCTGGACGGCGGTACAAGAGGGTGCCTCGGCTAGTCAATCAACAGTTGCTGCGAACAGAACCAATGCGTCCGGGGTTGCCCCCCACACCGAGGGCCTGGCGTTGCGGAGGTACGGGCCCCACACCGGAGGCCTCCAGATTCGGATGCCTGGCTTCCGACCGGGCGCCTCAAGCTGCAGTGTGCGAGCTCGTCCGGGTAGACGGCGGTCCAAATAGGGCGACTCGGCTGGTCGATCAACAGTTGCTGCGAACAGAACCAATGCGTCCGGGGATGGCCCGGGTCCGAGGCAGGGTTCAAGCCCAAACATTTCAACCCAAGTCAAACACGCATCGGGGATCCAATGCATCGAAGGCCTTCCGCGGCCAGTGGCGACAGCGTCTCCGGGCGCGCGTCGGTGAGGGGAAGCCAGACGGTCCCCAGGGAATCGTGACCGTCGGGGCCGGATTTCACAGGGGCCGGGCCTGACACGGACACCCGGTACAGGAAGCCCAGGTGGTGGAGTTCGACCATGTGGGTGCCCGTGTCGGAGACGAAGGTGGAGACGCGGCTGAACGCGCCGACCAGATCTCTCACCTCGACGGCGATGCCGGTCTCCTCCAGGAACTCCCTCACCACGGTATCCGGCGGTGATTCGCCGAACTCGATTCCGCCGCCCGGCAGATCGCAAAGGCCCTTGTACGGGCCTTTCGCCTTCTTGATGAGAAGGATCTTCCCACTGTCGATGCAGATTCCATATGCCCCGATCCGTGTCTCCCGAACAGGCATGGTGGCCAGAACGGCAACCCTCCCTCATACATGCGCATTTCGGGCCGCCCCGTCACGGAGCGGCTCAGGGGTGTCTCATGAACTCTTGAACCGCTCGATCAGCGCCGGCGGGTTGATGATCGGCCCCAGGCGGTAGGTACGGCCCGCGTGTTCGAACTCGGTGTAGCTGCCGGTCTCCAGTGCCGCCTGGTAGAAGCGCTCCGGGGACAGGTCGGGGTCGACCTGGAGCCCCAGGGCATAGATGCCCACCAGGTAGGGCACGGCCCAACTCCAGCCTCCGTGCCGGTCGAAGGCGTAGTCGGTCTGGCCGGTGGGGCTGGCGGTGGTGCGGGAATCCATGGGCACCCAGATGCGGTAACGCAAAGCGGGACCGGTCGGCGTAGTACATCTCGGCCAACCAGTCGCCGGGGCGGTAGGAGTCAGGGCCGTTGGGGTCCGCCGGCGGCTCCCGGCCGAGCCCGTTGAACACGGCCTTGACCTCGTCATACCCCTCAACACCGGGGCTGTAGCCCCACGAGATGCCGATGACCCTGATGCGCTCCTTGAGGGGGCGCGTGGCGTTGTCGTCGAGGATCTCGTGCACTCCCCTCACTGCGGCAATCCGGGTCCGACGCCGTCGGGGAAGGACTGCAGCAGCAGGTCCACGAAGAGCCGCGCTGCCTCGGGCAGCTCCCGGGGATGGGGCAGGATGAGATAGGTGGCCGAGAGCGGCAGCTCCATGTCCACGGGCACGGTCACCAGCCGCCCCTCGGCCAGCTCCCGCACCACCGACGACTGCGGCAGGAAAGAGACCCCGAGCCCCTCCTCCAGGAGCCGCTTGGTGATGTCGACCCGGTCCACGGCGAGGGTGCGCAGGTGAGGCTGGCGCTCGGCCACCGCCATCAGGAGCGCGTCCCAGTACATGGGGTGGTTGCCGGTGAGGAGCAGGTGGCGGCCCAGCAGATCCACCCAGTGCGCGCCGGCAGCATTTGCCGGTGATGCGACCAGCAGGACAGGATCTGTGTATAGCACTGTCGAAGACGTGTCAGGATGGACAGAGGGTGACCGGGCGAGCCCGACGTGGGCCGCACCGGAGGCGATGACGGGGCCGACGGCCGGAGAGACCTCGGTGGTGATCATGACCTCCACCCGTGGGTGCTCCTGGGTGAACCGCTTCAGGAGCCCCGGAAGCACCGACGTCGCCACCAGCGGGGAGGTCACCAGCTGCAGCCGGGTGTCGTATCCCTGCCACCAGGCGGTCATATCGTTGACGGCCTGGTCGTAAGCCGCCAGCACGCGCTGGGCGTGGGGCAGGAAGCGGCGCCCGGCCGCGGTGAGGCGCACCCGCTTGCCCACCCGGTCGAACAGGTGGAACCCCAGGATCTGTTCCAGCTGACGGATGTGCGCGGTCACCGTGGGCTGCGCGAGGTACAGCCGCTCGGCGGTCTGGTGGAAGTTCTCCAGTTCCGCCGCCGTCACGAACGTGTGCAGGAGCTTGAGGTCCACGCGCTGTCCCTCCCCTCGCCGAGATTGGAGTGCACATTTCGAGATGTCTGTACGGTTTCCCTGTCGGGGCAGCCGTTCACATCGCACGAAGGAGGAAGGGTCCACATGCCGCAGGTCATCGGGCATCGGGGCGCCGCGGGCACCCATCCGGAGAACACGATGGCTTCGTTCCAGAGGGCGTTTGAGATCGGCGTCGACGGCATCGAGTTTGACGTGCACCGCACGGCGGACGGCCACCTGGTGGTCATCCACGACCCGAACGTCGACCGCACCACCGACGGGTCCGGCCTGGTCATGGCCATGACGCTGGCGGAGATCCAGGCGCTGGACGCCGGCTCGTGGAAGGACCCCGCCTTCGCCGGCCAGCGCGTGCCGACGCTGCGGGAGCTGGTCCGTGCGACCCCGCCGGGGGTCCGGCTGTACCTGGAACTGAAGGCTGGCTCCGTCCACTATCCGGGCATCGAAGAGGAGGTCGTCGCCCTGCTGAAGGCCGAGGGCGTGCTTGAGCGCACGCAGATCTCCTCTTTCGACCACCGGGCGCTCGTACGGTTCAAGGAGATCTGCCCCGAGCTGCCGCTGGGCATGCTTACCTCCTGCAACCTCGTGGACCCGGTTGGCATGGCGAAGTCCATCGGCTGTGAGGCCATCCATCCCGCCTGGCCGTGGGTCACGCCGGACTACGTGGCCGCCGCCCACGCCGCCGGGCTGAAGGTCAACTGCTGGACGGCGGACGACCCCATGGCCATCGCCATGATGAAGGCCGCCGGCGTGGACGGCATTATCAGCAACTACCCCGAACGGGTGAAGGACGGCTAGGACCCGGCTGCTCAGGTGAATGCTGGTCAGCACCCGGCTGCTCAGGTGAATGCTGGTGAGCTCTGGCTGGTCGGGTGAATGCTGGTGAGCACCCGGCTGCTCAGGCGAATGCTGGTCAGCGCCCGGCTGGTCGGGTGAATGCTGGTGAGCGCCTGGCTGGTCGGGTGACTGCTGGTCAGCACCTGATTGCCCGGGTGAACTCCGGCTGTTACCCGGTTGCAGGATAAATACATGCACGCCCCGAAGTTTCGGGGCGTGCAGAGTTGGCTTCGGGGATAGGGGGGAACCGGATGTTCGGCCGTTTGGGTTTCTGGGAGATTCTGCTCATCGCCCTGGTGATCGTCCTGCTCTTTGGCGCTTCCAAGCTGCCGCAGCTGGCCCGGGGGATGGGCGATTCCATCAGGGAGTTCCGCAAGGCGGTGAAGGAGGAGGACGCGGAGAAGAAGGAGGAGTAGGTGGCGCGGGAAGACTAGCCACCGAAGTAAGGAGGCTCCGCCGTGCTCTGGCTCGTGCAGCTCTTGGCCGGTGCCCTCTTGATGTCGCTTTCGGCCAACGTGTTCCTCGTGCCCCTCAAGTTGGCGGAAGGCGGCGTGACGGGCATCGGCATTATTCTCTTCCACACGCTGGGGGTGCCCATGTGGGTCACCCAGGTGGTCGCAAACATTCCGATTCTGGCGCTGGGGGTCAGGGTGAAGGGCTGGCGCCTCCTGTGGCGTTCCCTGGTGGGCGTCGCGGCCTACTCCTTCTTCCTCGGGGTTACGGCGGGCATCCCGCCGATCACCGATCAGGTCGTGCTGGCCATCGTCTACGGCGGTCTGACCATGGGCGTCGGACTCGGGCTGGTGCTGCGCTCGGGCGGCACCACCGGGGGCACCGAGGTGCTCGCCCTGGCGCTGCAGCAGCGGTTCGGCTTCTCCGTGGGCTCGATGGTGCTCGCGGTCGACGCCGTCGTGCTGACCCTGGCTGCGATCGCCTTCTCGCCCGAGGCGGCGATGTGGGCGGTGATCACCCTCTTCATCTCGTCCAAGGTGGTCGACGTGGTGCAGGTGGGCTTCTACTCGGCCCGGGGCGTCACGATCATCACCACCCGCCCCGACGAGATCGCCCGCCGCATCATGACCGAGGTGGAGCGGGGCGTGACGATCATCAACGGCACAGGCGCGTACACCGGCGAGCCCCGGGCGGTGCTCTACACCGTCGCCCAGCGGGCCGAGCTGGCGCAGGTGAAGCAGATCGCACACGAGGAGGACCCCAAGGCGTTCGTGGTCGTCGCGGAGGTCCACGAGGTCCTGGGCGAGGGCTTCCGTGACCCGGCGAAGGAAGGGCATTAGGCGTCAATGACATGCAAGCCGGCGCACGTTGGTGCACCGGCTTGTTTTCTCCTCAGGACAGATACCACATCACATAGAGCGGCACGGCCACCGTCGCCAGGGCCAGGAGCACGAGGCCGGCCGCGCCCAGGCGCAGGCGCTGGCGCCAGGCCCAGCGGGCGTAGTTTGTCGTGTAGACGGCCACCAGCGCGCAGACCAGAACCACGAGAACGCTGATCACCGCTGCATCCCCTCCTCGGAGGCGCGGGTCGGGGTGAGCGTCAGGCCGTAGCGGCGCAGGCTGACCCGCACGCTCGTGTTGATCTCCGCCTTCGGGTAGCGGCCGGGCCAGTCGTAGGCCTCCCAGGCCTGCACCGTGGGGAAGTGGCGGATGGCGTGTCGGCCGAACCCGACCACGTCTGCCCCCCACTCCTGGGTCCGGGCGATGACCTTGTTCATGGTCTCCTGCAGCTGGCTGGCGATGGCCTGCTCCAGTTCCGCCTGGGCTGTGGGCCAGGCGTAGTCGATGCCGGAGGGGATGGCCACCACCTCGGCCTCCAGGATCACCTCGGCCCGGATCGCGGGCCGGTCGCCGAGCCGCTCCACCGTGATGCGGGTGGGTCGGCCCTTACTGAGATGCACGGTGACGAACTGTTCGGGCTCCCGGGGGTCGCGGAAGGCGGCGTGGGCCGAGTAGAACTGGTTCTCCAGCATCAGCAGGGCCCGGATCTCCTCGCCGTCCAGCACGCCCACCATCCGCGAGCCCCGGAATGCCGCGGCGCCGATCATGTCCACCGGGGTTCCGCCCCGGCGCGGCAGCTCGCCGGCGACGAGCCGTGCTTTGCCGGAGGCAGAGACAGAGCCCCGGATGGCGTCCGACTCCTGGTCGATGGCCGCCGCGTAGTAGGTCAGCGGCTGGGCGTAGCCGACGTTCAGCAGCGCGGCCACGGCGCTCACCTGGCTGGTGGCCGGGAGCGATGCGGTGTTCCGGTGGTGGTACGTCAGCTGCTCGACGTACTGGATCGGGTTCTTGTCGAGCTCGGGCTTCAGCTTCTTCAAGACCTCGGCGGCGGGCTCGCGGGTGACCACGACGAACGCGGTCTCCCGGATCTGGCGGAAGCGGAGGAGCTCGTCGAAGAACGGCAGCCCCTGCTCCCGGGCCAGGCTCTCGTGCACGAAGAGGGCCTGGGCGTGGTCGAAGAGGACCTCGCGGCCGACGTACCCGTGCAGGATGACCTGGGCGCCGGCGAGGCTCGGCGCCTCCACGGTGGTGATCAGCACCGGGGGCTCGTCGCCGCCGCCCCCCTCCTTGCCCGCGAGGGCCCCGGGCTTGGCGATCATCACCGTGATGGCGTAGGGGCTCACCTTGCCCTCGTCGATGCCCACAGCGAGGACGTACGCCCCCTGCTCGATCTCCACCCGGTTCCAGCACCCCGCCAGGAGCGGCATGAGCAGCACCAGTCCCACCAAGGGGAGGAGCCTGAGGGAGCGCAGGCGGCCCCGCCGGCGGCCAAACGGTTGCCCCAGCACCCTACGAAGCATTGGCGGCCGCCCCCTTGCGGCGGATGAGCGCAACGACCCAGAGCAGGAGCGGCACGGCCAGCACGGCGAAGCCCAGCGGCCGGACCCAGTCGCGGTCCAGGATGAGCACGCTCACGTAGTCCTTGGGCAGCAGCGACAGGGCCGTCAGGATGGTGGCCAGCGGGAAGAGCACCGGCCGGTAGTCGGGCAGCCGCAGGGCGCCGGTCAGGGAGATGGCGGTGGCGTACATCAGCGCGGACACGCGCACCGCCGCCGCCAGGATCCAGAACATGACGATCAGCGCCTCGGTGCGCTGCAGGAAGCGGCCCAGGTAGACCAGGCGGGCGAGGTAGTAGAGCGGGAAGGGGTCCTGCCGGGCCAGGGGGGTGCCGGCGATGCCCACCAGGACCACTACGGTCAACGTGGCGGCCACCCCGAAGAGCAGGATGCCCCGCAGGCTGCTGTGCTGCAGGCTCCGGGCGTCGCGGAAGGCGTGGCCCATGGCCAGGAGGACGATCACCTCCGCCGACATGCTGGCGTAGTAGAGGGCACCGGTGACCGTGCGGTCCAGGCCGTAGCCCCAGAAGGGGAAGAGCAGGCTGGTATCCACCCGGGGAAGGCTGAACAGCAGCACCAGCAGCACCCCGGCGGCGATCAGCGGCAGCAGGACGTAGGAGGCGCGCGCCACGGTCTCCGCTCCATGGTAGGCGGTGAACACGGCGAGGACGGTCCCGGTGAGCACGAGCACGCTGGGCGGGGTGTCGGGCAGGATGGTGATGACGAAGGTCTCGGTGAAGTTCCGCAGGGAGACCGCCGTGACCGCGGCCAGCCATACCGCGACCACCAGGGTGAGCAGCGGACCTATCACGGGGCCCGCCGCCTCCAGGCTGATCTCCGCCAGGCCGTGGCCTGGGAAGCGCCGTCCCAGGGCGACGATGGGCAGCGCGAAGAGCATGCCGAAGAGCGTGACCAGCAGGGCCACCTGCCAGGCCGCGGGCCCTCCGACCTTCACCAGGTACTGGGGGTACTGGAGGAACAGCATGCTGCCCAGCACGGTGAACAGGAGCACGCTGCCCTCCCGGGCGCCGATGTGGCCTTTATACCCTTGCATGGTCTACCCTCCTTCGGGCGAATTGGTCTGCGGCGACTGCGGGTCCCACTGGCGCACGATTTCCTTCTGCCGCCGCCGGTTGAGCAGGGGCAGGTAAGGCGGCCTCTCCTCCTGCCGGTACAGGGGCGGCGTGCTGATCGCGTCCTTCACCGGGCCCGTCGTCCCCACCAGCGGGGCGAGGTAGGGCACCCCGAAGGAGCGCTGCGCCGACGCGTGGACCACCACGGCGTAGAGGCCCGCGGCCAGTCCCAGGAAGCCGAACAGGGTGGTCAGCAGCAGCAGGAGGAAGCGGAGCAGGCGGATGCCCCAGCCCATCAGGTAGTTGGGCAGGGCGAAGGAGGCCAGCCCGGTGGTGGCCACCACCAGGATCAGCACCGGGCTGACGATGCGCGCCTCCACCGCGGCCTGCCCCAGCACCAGCGAGGCCACGAGGCCCACCGTGGGGCCGATGACCCCGGGGATGCGGGTGCCGGCCTCCCGGATCAGCTCGAAGACCACGTCCATCGCCAGCAGCTCCACCACCGACGGCATGGGCACCGGCTCGCGGCTCTGGGCGATGAAGAGCATCAACGCAGTCGGTACCATCTCGGGATGGTAGTTCACCACGGCGATGTAGAAGGAGGGCAGGAGGAGCGCGATGACCAGAGCCCCCAACCGGATGTACCGGAGCGCGGAGCCGAAGGGCCAGTGGAGGTAGTAGTCCTCCGCGGTCTGCAGCAGCGCCCAGAAGGTGGTCGGGCAGATGATGGCGGTGGGGGACGTGTCGACAAAGAGCGCCACGTGCCCCTCCGAGAGGTAGGCGGCGGTCCGGTCCGGGCGCTCGGTGAGGAGCGTGGAGGGCAGGAGCGAGTGCGGGTTGTCCATGATGTACTGCTGCAGTGTGCCCGCGCCGTTGACGATGTCCACCTTCACCGCCTCGACCCGCCGCTTCACCTCGGCGACGAGCGCCGGCGGGGCGATGGTGTCGATGTACAGCATGCCGACGTAGGTCTTGCTCACCTCGCCCACGGTGAGGATCTCGGTGACCAGCCGGGGGTCCTTCAGGCGGCGGCGCACCAGGGCCACGTTCACCCGCCAGGCCTCGTTGAAGGCGTCGTGGGGGCCCCAGATCACCTGCTCGGTCTTGGGGTCGCCCACGCTGCGGACCGGCGGCTCCTTGGTCTCCACCGCCAGCGCCACCGCCGCGCCCTCGACGAGGACCACCGTGTCGCCGGACAGCAGGGACTCGGCGATGGAAGCCCGGTCGTACTGGCGGCTCACCTGGTGGCCGGCCAGGAGCCGCCGCTCGATGCGGTCCACGGCGTCGTCGCCCTGCCCGGGCTCCAGGCGCAGCTCGTGGGCGAGCAGCATCAGCGGCTGCATGATGTTGTCGTTGATGACCGTCTTGTCGCTGATGCCTTCGATGAACAGGAGGACCGCCCGCACCGGCGGGTCGGTGGCGATCAGGATCGTCCGATCGATCAGGTCCTTGTTGGTGGGCGCCCGGAACAGCTCCTTCACCTTCTGCAGGTTCTCGTCCAGGCTCGTGGAGAGGTCGCCGACCTTCTCCAGCGCGTCCTTGCCCTTCGGGGCCGCTTCCACCAACCGGTCGAGGCGGGTGAGCAGCGCCTCGGTGCGCATGCGGGCGTCGGCCAGCATCTCCGCGCTCGGCGGCCGGCCGGTCCCCGATCCGCCGCCGTCCCCCAGGATGAAGGTGTCGTCCCCCATGGACGCTGACGGATCGAGCAGGCGCTTCAGCCGCTCCCAGATGTTCACGCACACCCCTCCCGTTTCCAGGTGTAAGGTGCCCGTGCCCATGCGCGCGCTATACCCGCACAGCCGCGGCGCGGTATGGCGCGGGCCGGCGCGGGCATGCTAATCCGCGAGTCCGCAAGCGTTCACCGGGAGGAGGTCGGCGCAGCGTGCGCGCGTGGCAGAGGCACTTACGGCAGATGGCCTTGCTGGTCCTGGCGTTCTGCCTCGCGGCGGTCTCGGGGTGCATGACGCCGCAGCGACAGCCCGAGCAGCAGCAACAGCAACAGCAGCAGGGCGATGGGCAGCATCAGCAGGGCCAGGACGAGGGCGGCGATCAGGAAGAGAAGAAGCAAGAAAAGAAAGACGAGGAGAAAGAGGAGAAAAAAGACCAAGAGAAGCCAGCGGGCCACAGCGACCATTCCGGCGGTGGCCACGGCGGCGGCCAGGGAGGCGGTGGCCAGTAGGGAGGCTGTGGCCTCCCTTCACTTTTCGCCGCCCGACAGGGAGTCAGGCGGTTACAGGCGAAATAGCAGGAAAGAGGCGCCATTTCACCGCACGGACGAGGATGGTGATGGGATGAAGCTCACGATCATCGGCGGAGCCAGCGCCTACACGCCAGACATCATCGAGGGCCTGCTGCGGGAGCACGCGCTCTTCGCCGGCGGCGAACTCTGCCTCCACGACATCGACGACATCCACCTCCGCGTGATCGAGCGCCTGGCCCGGGGCCTCGTGCGGACGGCGGGGGCTGACCTGCGGGTCACGGCCACCCGGGACAGGGCCGAGGCGATCAGCGGCGCCCGGTTCATCCTGACCCAGCCCCGAGTCGGCGGGCTGAAGCACCGGGCCCTGGACGAGCGCATCCCGCTGAAGCACGGGCTGATCGGCCAGGAGACGCTGGGCCTCGGCGGCTTCGCCTTCGCCTGGCGCACGATCCCCCTCATGCTGGAGATCGTGGAGGACGTGCGCCGACTGGCGCCCGAGGCGTGGATCATCAACTACGCCAACCCGGCGGGCATGGTGACCGAGGCTGTGCTCCGCCGCTTTCCCGACGCCCGCTTCATCGGCCTGTGCGACATGCCCACGGGACTGCAGTGGGGCATCGGCCGCCTGCTGCGGGTGGACTTCCACCGCATCGCCCTGGACTACGCCGGCATCAACCACGGCGGCTGGGTGTCCCGGGTCCTGCTGGACGACCGGGACGTCACGGTGCGGCTCCGCCGCTGGGCGGCGCTGCTGGGCCCGGTGGCCCGCCTGCTCCCCCTCCGCGAGGAGACGGGCACGGTGCGCCTCTTCCGGGAGCACGGCATGGTGCCGGACCCGTACCTCCGGTACTACTACTACAAGGATCAGATCCTGAGGCATCTGCTGTCGGCGGGCAGGACCCGGGCCGAGGTGCTGATGGAGCGGCTGCCCCGGCTCTACGAGCACTACGCGGCGGTGGCCTTGGAGGAGCGGCCGGTGCTGAAGGAGCACCGGGGCCACCAGTCCCACGCCGACCTGGCCTCGCAGGTGATCGCCGCCATGGCCGCGGGCCGCCCCACCCGCTTCGTCATCCAGCAGCGGAACGGCGGCGCCGTGCGCCACCTGCCCCCGGACGAGGCCGCCCAGTTCCCGGCCGTCGTGGACGGCGCGGGATTCCGGCCCATCCCGCAGCCGGCCCTGCCCCGGGAGGAGGCGGAACTGATCGCGCACATCAAGGCCTCCGAGACGCTCAACGTCCGTGCGGCCATGGAGGGCGACCGGAGCCTGGCCGTGCAGGCCGCCGAGCTGAACCCGCTGGGTGCACCCCGGCCCCTGGCGGGCAGGGTGATCGACGAGCTGCTGGCCGCGCACCGGCCGTACCTGCCGCAGTTTGCGTGAGGGCGCCATGGCCAGGCGTCTGATCGTCAACGCGGACGACTTCGGGCTCACCGCCGGGGTGAGCCGTGCGATCCTGAAGGCGCACCGGGAGGGGATCCTGACCTCCACCACCTTCATGGTGAACTTCCCCTGGGCCGGTGAGATGGCCGCCCTGCTGGCGGGCGCCACGCGCCTCGGCGTGGGGCTCCACCTGAACCTGACCACTGGAGCGCCCGTGCTGCCCCCCGACCAGGTGCCCAGCCTGGTGGGGCCTGACGGCCGCTTCGTGCGGGACCTGCTGCGCCTGCTCCGGCGAGTGCGGCCGGCCGAGGCGGAGCGGGAGTGGTCAGCGCAGCTGGAGCGGTTCGTGGCGCTGGTGGGGCGGCTGCCGACCCATCTGGATACGCACCGCTACCTGCAGGCTTGGCCGCCCCTCTGCCGGGCGATGCTGGCGGTGGCCCGCCGCTACGGCGTCGGCGCGGTGCGGGTACTGCCTCCCGACGTCTTCCCCCCCGGCACCTTTCCCCGCTGGAGCCCGGCCGGCCCGGTGCTGCGGGCGGTCCTGCGGCGGACCGCGGCCATGATCCGAAAGAGCGGGCTCCGTGCCCCGGACCGCACCCTGGCCGGCGACTTCGACCTGCCGGGGCTGCTGGACCGGCTGGACCGGGCCGGTGAAGGGGCCACCGAGATCGTGACCCACCCCGGCGAGGTCGACGACGAGCTGCGCGCCCTGAGCTCCCTCAGGGAGCAGCGCGCGGTCGAGCTGGCCGCGCTGACCGCGCCTGCCGCACGGGAGAGGGTGGAGCGGCTCGGGCTGCAGCTGATCCATTTCGGCGACCTGTGATCCCCTGCGCGAGGGAGGAGATTGCCGTGCGGACCCGGGCTGCGTTCTTCCAGCGGATCTCGGCCAGCCTGATGATTCCCCTCACCTTCCTGCCGTTTCCGGCTGTGCTGGTGGCCATCGGCACGGTGTTCGGCGTCGGCCCGCTGGAGTCGGCCGGGCTGGAGCTCCTGCGCGACTGGCTGCCGCTCTTCTTCGCGCTGGGCATCGCTGTCGGCTTCGCCGAGGGCGACGGCATGGCGGTGCTCTCCGCCGCAGCCGGCTACCTCACGATGATCGCCGTGGCGGTGGGGGTGGCCGGCGACCCCGCCCTGAACGTGGGCGTGCTCGGCGGCGTGGCCGCAGGGGCGGTGGCCACCTGGCTCTACGGGTACGCGTCCCGGGCGCGCCTGCCGGAGTTCCTGGCGCTGTTCTCGGGCAAGCGGATGGGCCCCATCGCCGCCGCGGCGGCCGGAGTGGCGCTTGGCTGGATCTTCGGCCTGATCTGGCCGGCCTTCCACGCGGCGATCGTCGCCCTGGGGCAGTGGATCTACGCCGCGGGCGGCACCGGCGCCCTCGTCTACGGCGGGATCCTGCGGATGCTGATCCCCACCGGCTTGCACCACATCCTGACGCAGCTGGTGGACTACCAGATGGGCGCCTGGACCGACCCCGCGACGGGTCAGGTGGTGGTCGGCGAGTACATCCGCTTCCTCCACGGCGACCCGGAGGCGGGGCGGCTGCTCTCAGGCTTCTTCCTCACCCTGGGCTTCGGCCCGCTGGGTGCGGGCCTGGCCATCGCCCACGAGGCCCGTCCCGAGCAGCGCCGGCGGGTGGGCGGCGTGATGCTCACCGGCGTCCTGACGGCTTTGATCCTGGGCATCACCGAGCCGGTGGAGTTCGCCTTCATCTTCGCCTCGCCGCTCCTGTTCGGCCTGCACGTGCTCTTCTCGGCGGTGGCGTCGCTCCTGGGCTACGCGCTGGACATCCACCTGGGCGGCTACGCCCTGCCGATGGCGCTGATCAACTGGCACCGGCAGCAGAACGGCTGGCTGCTGCTGCCGCTGGGCGTGCTCTGGACCCTGCTCTACTACGTGAGCTTCCGCCTCGTGATCCGCTGGCGCCGCCCCCCCGTCCTCGGGCAGGCCGGACCCGGGGATGCGATGGGGCCGGGGGGGAACGAGGCTGCGGGGCCATCTGGCGATGCGGCGCAGGCCGGGGCGGGCCCTGGCGCCCGGGAGCAGGGGGAGGCCGCCGCCATCCTGGAGGCTCTGGGCGGGGCCGGCAACGTGCGCAGCCTGACCGCCTGCATGACCCGCCTCCGCCTGGAGCTGAGCGACCCCGCTGCGGTGGACGAGGCCCGGCTGCGCGCCCTGGGCGCCGCCGGGGTCGTGCGGGCCGGGTCGTCGGTGCAGGTGGTCCTGGGCGCGCGGGCCGGCGAGGTCGAGCGGGCGGTGCAGCAGGAGATCGCCCGGGCCGGAAGGTCCGGGATCTGAGGCAGGAGGCGCGGGCTGTGCAGGTTACGATGGCGGTCGCGAAGGTGCCGAAGTTTGGACTGACTGAAAGCGGGGATTCTGTAGAACTGGTGGAGCGCCCGCGCGGGGGTGTGACGGGCATCCTGGCCGACGGGCAGCAGCACGGGCCGCCCGCCAAGCGGCTGAGCCAGCTGGTGGTGGCCAAGGCGATGCACCTGGTGGCGGACGGGGTGCGGGACGGCGCCGTCGCCCGGGGGGTGCACGACTACCTGTACGCGGTGCGGAACGGCAAGGTCACCACGGAGCTGGTGCTGCTCTCGGCCGACACCCGCACCCGGACCCTGGTGGTCACCCGGAACACCCACGTGCCGGTGCTGATCCGGCGGGCGGACGGCTCCATCCTGCGGCTGGACGAGCCGGTGGAGCCCATCGGCATGCGGGAGACGCTGCGGCCGGTGATCGCCGAGATCCCGCTGGAGACGGGGCTGGCGGCCCTGGCCTGCACCGACGGCGTCCTCTCCGCCGGCCGCCGGTACGGGCGGGAGTGGCCCGTGGAGCGGCTGGAGGAGCTCCTGCGGGCGGCAGACCCCGACGACATGCAGGCCCTGGCCGACCGGGTGCTGGCGGAGGCCATGGCCCTGGACGAGGGCCGGCCGGCCGACGACATGTCCGTGCTGGTGGTGGGCGTGGGCGACGCCGGCGGAGACCGCATCCGCCGCATGAGCGTGACGATGAAGTGGTGAGGCTGACTCGAGGGGGAGTGCGATTGCAAGAGCCCGTCGTGGCGATTGTGGGGGTATGTGCTGCTGGGAAGACTACGTTGGCAGCCGGTCTGAACGCTGCCGGGATCACGGCCTACAGCGTGCCGCAGGAGCACTCGTCGGTGCGGCGTCTCTGGCTGCGGCGCAGCCCGCCGCCCGACATCCTGGTGATGCTTGACGCCCGCTGGGAGACCACCAAGAAGCGCCGGCCGGAGATCAGCTACGGGCCGGATCGGCTGGAGGAGCAGCGCCGGCGCCTGGCAGTGGCGCGGGAGGAGTGCGACCTCTACCTCCCGACCGACGACCTGAGCATCGCCGAGGTGCGCGAGCGGGTGCTGTCCTTCATCGCGGACTGGCGGAGGAGGAGGGAGGGGGCGTGATGCAGCCACCGCAGGAGGGGGTGGTCCCGGCCCGGAAGGGCCCCCTCAGGGAGATCCTCGAGACCGTGGCCGTGGCGGTGCTGATCGCCCTGCTGGTGCGCACCTTCGGCGTGCAGCTCTACCGGGTGGACGGCGACTCGATGCTGCCGACGCTGCACCACGGCGACCGGCTCCTGGTCAACAAGCTGGTCTACCGGTTCCGCGCGCCGGTCCCCGGCGAGGTGGTGGTGCTGCGGGATCCGGCCGGCACCGGGCGCCACCTGGTGAAGCGGGTGATCGCGGTGGCCGGCGAGGAGGTGGCCGTGCACGGCGACGTGGTGCTGGTCAACGGCCGCCCGCTGGAGGAGCCTTACACCAACCCCGGCAGCCCCGGGAACTATGACGCGGGCCCCCTGACCATCCCCGAGGGCTACGTGTGGGTGATGGGGGACAACCGCGGCGCATCGCTGGACTCGCGCCTGCTGGGACCGATCGCGGTCGAGCGGGTGGAGGGCCGGGCGATCGCGCTCTTCTGGCCGCCCGGGCGGGTGGGCGAGCACGGCCCGCTGGCGTCGGCGCGCGAGTACGAGTAGTGCGGGAGGAAGCCCTGTTGGCAGTCGTAACCTTTGAGCAGGTCAGGCGGGATCCCGAGGTGCATGCCTACATCGTGAAGGCCAACGAGATGCTGTCGGCCATCGGCTTCACCGAGCACGGCCTCAGGCACGTGGGGCTGGTGGCGCAGCGGGCCATGGGGCTGATGGCCGAGCTGGAGCGTCCCGAGCGCATGCGGGAGCTGGCGGGGATCGCGGCGCTGCTGCACGACATCGGCAACATCGTCAACCGCCACGATCACGGGCAGACCAGCGCCCTGCTGGCGCACAGCATCCTGAGCCGGATGGGCATGCCACCGGACGAGATCGCCATCGTCATGTCGGCCATCGGCAACCACGAGGAGGAGGTGGGCAACCCGGTCCACGACGTCTCCGCGGCGCTCATCCTCGCGGACAAGTCCGACGTGCACCGCACACGGGTCTACAACCGGGATGTGGCCACCTTCGACATCCACGACCGGGTGAACTACGCGGTGACCAGCAGCGAGCTGCACGCCTTCCACGACCAGAAGGTGATCCGGCTCAGCCTGGTCGTGGACACGTCGATCATCGCGATCATGGAGTACTTCGAGATTTTCCTCACCCGGATGATCATGTGCCGCCGGGCCGCAGAACTCCTGGGCTGCCGGTTCGAGCTGGTCATCAACGAGAATCGCCTGCTGTAGCACGGCGTTTTCCCTTTGACGTCGCGCTGGACGGGCCGTACAATTGAATATGTTGCCAGCAGGAACGGTTTAAGCCCCGGCGTATTCCTGACAAGGTTGGAGGCGCTGCCTCCTTTTGCTTTGCGACTCAGCTATTCCACATCGAGGAGGACGGGCCATGAAGGGCGGCTGGAACGCACTGGTTCTGGCCTTGATCGTGGTGCTCGTCGGCGGCACCATCGGGTTCTATCTGTCTCCGGCCCCGGATACGGGCTCTGCTCGGATCATGAAGCACATGAAGCTGGGCCTCGACCTGAAGGGCGGCGCGCACATCGTGCTCGAGGGCGTCGACTCGGAACTGGGCGCGGTCACCCCCGAGAAGGTGCAGGCCGCCAAGGCGGTCATTGAGAACCGCATCAACGCCCTCGGCGTCTCCGAGCCGCTGGTGCAGGTGGACGGCAAGAACCGGATCATCGTCGAGATCGCCGGCGCGGCGGATATCGACGAGGCCCGGGAGACCATCGGCAAGACCGCGGCGCTCCGGTTCCTGGACCCGGAGGGGAACGAGGTGCTGACCGGCAAGGACGTCGAGAAGGCGGGCGTGGCCCAGAACCCCACCGGGGCCGGCTTTATCGTGACGCTCAAGCTCAAGGGCGAAGGGCCGCAGAAGTTCTATGAGGCCACCTCCAAGTGGGTCGGCCAGCCGATCTACATCATGCTGGACGAGGACCTGATCTCCTGGCCGGTGGTCAACGAGCCGATTCCGGGCGGCGAGGCCACCATCACCGGCAACTTCACCGTCGAGGAGGCCAGCCAGCTGGCGACCCTGATCAACGGCGGCGCACTGCCCATCAAGCTGGTGGAGGTCGAGGCCCGGATGGTCAGCGCCACCCTGGGCGCCGACTCCATCGCCAAGTCGCTCCGGGCGGGCGCGATCGGCATGATCGGCGTGCTGCTGTTCATGATGCTGCTCTACCGCATCCCGGGCTTCCTGGCGGACGTCGCGCTGGGCGTCTACGCCATCCTCAACATGATCGTGCTGCTGGCCATCGGCAACGTCTTCACCCTGCCCGGCATCGCCGGCGTGCTGCTGGGCATCGGCATGGCGGTGGACGGCAACGTCATCATCTTCGAGCGCATCAAGGAGGAGCTGCGCAAGGGCAAGGGGCTCCGCTCCGGCATCGACGCCGGCTTCCACCGGGCGTACGTGACGGTGCTGGACTCCCAGGTGACCACCGCCATCGCCGCGGCGATCCTCTGGTACCTGGGCACCGGTCCGGTGCGGGGCTTCGCCGTGACGCTCTTCGTCGGCACCGTGCTCTCGATGTTCACGGCGGTCACCTTCTCCCGCTGGCTGATCAAGCTGGCTGTGAACACCGGCTGGTTCAACAAGCGCACGCTGTTCGGCGTGAAGGAGGTGGCCGAGTAAATGGGCTTCCTTACCCGGATCCGCTACATGCGGTACGCGAAGCACTACCTGATCTTCGCGCTGGTCACCGTCCTGATCTCCCTCGGCTCCCTGGTCACCCTGGGGCTCAACCGGGGCATCGACTTCTCCGGCGGCCTGCTGCTGGACATCCAGTTCGAGAAGACCGTGAGCACCGAGCAGGTGCGCACCGTCATCATGCAGGCGACCGGCATCGACGCGCAGATCCAGCAGGTGGAGGTCCGGGGCGCGGAGAACCCCGAGGCCACCGAGTTCCTGGTGCGCACCCCCGAGCTGACTGACGATCAGAAGGACAGCCTGTTCAAGAACCTGCTCCACCTGGGCAGCTATGAGGTCATCAGCGAGGACGCGGTCTCGGCCACGGTCTCCTCGGAGCTGACGCAGAAGGCGCTGCTGGCCATCGGCATCGCCCTGGTGCTGCAGGTGATCTACATCAGCATCCGCTTCCAGTTCCGGATGGGCGTCACGGCCGTGCTCGCCCTGGTGCATGACGTGATCATCACCGCCGGCGTGCTCTCGCTGCTCCAGGTGGAGATCAACTCCAACTTCGTGGCGGCGGCGCTCACCGTACTCGGTTACTCGATGAACGACACCGTCGTGGTGATGGACCGCCTGCGGGAGAACCTGCACAACCGGCAGAAGGGCGAGTCCTTCGAGGAGATGGCCACCCGGTCGATCCAGGAGGTCATCACCCGCTCGATCTACACCGGTGTGTCGGTGATCCTGATGCTCGTGGCGATGATCGTCCTGGGCGGCTCGACCATCCTCGACTTCGCCCTGACGCTGCTGGTGGGCACCCTCGCCGGCACCTACTCCTCGATCGTCGTCGCGGCCGCGCTCTGGTACCTGTGGGAGCGCAACCACGACGGCCGGCACCCCGGCCCGGCCAAGGCCAAGCCGGCGAAGGCGTAGGGTTTTTCGGGAGAAACGTCAGCGGCACCCCGCACTTGGTGCGGGGTGCCGCTCTTGGCGTTGTTTGTGCGGGTGCGGGTTCGACGCGGCTCGGTTGCCTGCCCCCGACGTGAGGGCTCCCGCCCCCCCGGCCCGCCCGGTCCCGGCGCGTAGGGTCTGTTCGCAGCGACTGTTGATCGCCGTCGGGGCGGCGGGGTGGCGGGACCCTGACCCCCGTCACTTCCGGCGCGTACGCTCTGTTCGCATCGACTGTTGATCGCCGTCGGGGCGGCGGGGTGGCGGGACCCTGACCCCCGTCACTTCCGGCGCGTACACTCTGTTCGCAGCGACTGTTGATGGCGGACGGGGTGGTGGTGGGGAGGGACCCGGACCCTCAGGTCACCTCAGGCGCGTATGCTCTGATCTCAGTCCCTGTTGATCGTCAGCGGGGGGGCCCCTGGCTCGCCAAATGCCCAGACATCGCTGACAGACTTCGCCAGGTACATCCGGCGCATCATCCTCGTCTGGACGACAGCAGGACTCAGGAGGAGCAGAGCCCAACGCTCCCGGGCACCACTCTCCTCTGGCCGGCGTTGACACTCGACACGGGCAGAGCATAAGGCTGCCGGGGTCCATCCACCTCCGGCCGGAACGATCGCGCCAGTCCTCCCGGGGCTGGAAGGATCGCCCGCCCTGCTGGCGAAGAAACGCCCCCTGGGGAGAATATCCGAGAGCGAAGTGAAGGGGTGCGGCGTATGTACGAGATTCGTCCGGTTACGGTGACGGTGCGGGGCAAGGAGTTCGTCCGGGATGTGGTGCAGCACCCGGGGTCGGTCTGTATCCTGGGGCTGACCACGGAAGACAAGATCATCCTCGTGCGGCAGCACCGGCCCGGCATGGGCCGGACCAGCCTCGAGCTGCCGGGCGGACGCATCCGCCCGGGGGAAGCGCCTGCGGACGCCGCCCGGCGGGAGATGGAGGCGGAGACCGGGTACCGGCCGAAGAACCCGGAGCTGATCGCGCGCTTCTTCCCCGCCCCCGGTTACTCCTCGGAGGAGGTCTACTGCTTCGTCAGCGAGCAGCTGGTCCCCGGCAAGATGAGCTACGACGAGTCGGAGGAGCTGTCGGTGGAGTTCCTGAGCTACGCCGAGGCGATCGAGGCGATCCGGACGGGCCAGATCAGCGACGCCCGCTCGATCATCGCGCTGCTGCGCTGGGGCGACCTGCTCTTCGGCGGGCTGGGACCGGCGGAGCGCGGCGGGGCATGAACGAGCAGATTCGACAGCGTGCACAACACGGGGCGCCCTCCTCAGGGCGCCCCTTCGACATGCTTCGCGGGCGCCCAGTTCGGGCGGCGACGACGGGGTCCGCGGTTGTCGAGCAAAAAACCGGCGCGGTTGACAAGCCCCGAGCGAGTTTCCTGCCAGGGTTTGGTTACACTACTTCTAATCGCTGCGACGTTCGGGGGGTATACCATGGAATCTGTCCTCGGCCTGGTGCGGCATCCCGGCAACGACGGGCTCTTCCAGGCTGTAGAAATGTCCATTCTCTCGACCCTGGCCGGCCGGCCGCTGCACATCCACGCGGAGGGGCTCCGGGGCACCGGGAAGACGACCATCATGCGGCGGGTGCGGCGGATCCTGCCGCGCATCCGGCGGATCCGGGGCTGCCTGTACAACTGCGACCCGGCAGCGCCGCACTGCCCCGAGCACCGGGGGCTCAGCCCGGCGGAGGTCGCCGCGCTGGGCGAGGAGCGGGTGCCCATGCCCTTCCTGGAGATCTCGCACGCCGCCAAGATCGGCACCGTGGTGGGCTCCATCGACCTCAGCAGGCTCGTGCGGGCCACCGAGCCCGAGGCGGCGCTGCTGCCCGGCACGATCCCCCAGGCCCACCGGGGCATCATCTTCGTGGACGAGATCAACCGGCTGGCGGAGACCTCGCCCGAGCTGGCCGACGTGCTGCTGGACGTGATGGGCACCAAGCCCGGCCGCGTCCAGATCGAGGAGACGGGCCTGCCCCCGGTGGAGCTGCCGGTGCTGGTGTCGGTCTGGGCGGCCTCGAACCCGGACGAGGACCCCGGCCCGCTGGAGGAGATCCGGCGGCAGCTGAGCGACCGCTTCGACCTCGCCATCTACACCGACCGGCCCGGCGACCCGGGAGTGGTCGAGCAGATCCTGGCCGCCATGGAGTCGCCCGGCCCGGCCCTGCCGGGCATCGCCGAGACGCAGGCGGAGCTCTGGCGCACCCGGGTGTCCCTGCGCCTGGCCGAGCTGCGCAAGGTGCAGGTCCCGCCGGCCCTGCGCAGGGAGGTCGCCGCCCTGTACAGCAAGTTCGAGCTGGAGTCGCTCCGGGCGGTGCAGGCCATCCAGACCTGCCTGCAGCTGGCTGCCTGCCTGGACAACCGCAAGGAGGCGCAGCACGCCGACCTGCTGCGGGTGGCGCCGATGGCCCTGCGCCACCGCGTCGATCCCGAGACTCTCAGACGCATCACCAGCCACCTGGCGGCCGGCCCGGAGCCCGCCGAGGTGCCGGCGCCCGTGGACGTGCAGTCCCGGACCTGGACCCGGTCCCAGTCCCAGTCCCAGGGCGTCTCGTTCGGCGGGGTGCTGGCGGAGTCCCGGCCAGCGCCCGCCGGGCGGGCTCCGGAGGAGGCAGTGTCATCCGGGGCGGAGCTGGCCGAGGGGATCGCCGGGCGGGCCGCGGCGGGGTCAGGGACGACCGAAGAGCGCAGCGCCAGTGCGGCGGCCTCTGCACGGGCCGCAGGTGCAGGGGCTCACGCGGGTGCTGGACGACATGTCGGCGGCGGCCGGCTCGCCGACGGTGCGTCCTGGTTGCGCCGGGCGCTGTCGCACCTGGGCTTCAGCCGGGCGCTGCCCGACCCGGCGCAGCTGCCGCCGCAGGCGCCGCCCCTGCGGGCCAGGCCGATCACGGCGCTGCGCGCCGAGGAGTGGGTCCGCACCGAAGAGGAGCTGGGACGCCTGTGACCGGCGCCGGGAGCAGGCAGGCCCTCGCCTGGGACGAGAAACTCCGGCGCGCCCTGGCCGCCGGGCGAGGGGTCCGGCTGGGAGAGGCCGCGGTGGTGAGCCGCCGCCTGCACGTGGTGGAGTATCACGACCCGGGCCGGGTGGTGATCCTCAGCGACGTCGACTTCGGCCGGGCTGCTTACGGCCTGGCCGAGCCGGGGCTGGTCGTCCACATCGACGTCTTCCACGACGTGGCGAACGTGGACCACCGGGCCGTGGCTGCGGCCGTGCGCAGGGCGCTGGAGGGGCTCCCGGCACCCAGGGGTGCGAGGCCCGGCGCCCAGCTGATGGATTACGTCGACCTCGGCACGGCGACCGGCGGCGGGCGCATCACCAGCGGACTGGACCGCATGGTCAACCCTTCCGCGATGGCAGCGCACCGGAACCACGTCCACCTGGCGGTGCTCCTGCCGGACGAGCACCTGGCCCTCGCCTGGCGGATCGTCGCCGCCGTGGAGGGGGCGATCCTGGCCCAGGGCGTGGAACTCAGGTGCATCGAGCGCCTGGCGCACAGGCGCGGCGGCGTGCGGTCCGGCGACAACTCGGACCTGAGCCGCTACTACGGCGACAACCTCGACTCCTACATCGGCCGGGCCGCCGGCGCCCTCGGACGGCTCAGGCCCGCCGGCCATCCGGACGGGGCGTCGCTCACCGGGTACGGCGCCGGGTCCCGGGCCCGCGGCGGTGCCCCGCCGGATTCCCGGACTGCGGTTTCGGGGCAGGGAGCGCAACCGACCGCGGACGGGGCGCCGCCGACGCTGCCCGGAGGTGGTGCGGAACCGGCGCCGGCCGGAAGCGGGGCGGAATCGACGCCGGCCGGTCACAGGGCGGAACCGGCGCCGGCCGGCCACAGAGTGGAACCAGCGTCGTCCGGACACGGGGCGGTGCCGACGCGGGCCGGACCCTGGGTGGAACCATCGCCGGCCGGGCTCGGCGCGCAGCCGGCGCCCGACGGGCCTACCGAGCAGCCGATCTCCGGCCCGTGCGGGGACGGGCTGGCGCCACGCGGGCCCCAGGCGGGGCGAGTTCCGGTCGCGCCGGAAGCGCGGCGGGGAGCGACCCTGCGGCAGGCGCATGCCGGGGCGGGCGGAGAGGAGCAACTGGTGGCGCGGCCAGCCCCTGAGCGGGACTGGACAGCGTCGTGGGTCTCCGGCGAGGCGGGATGGCGCTCGGCGACGCAGTCTGGGCACCCGGCGCGGGACGGCCACGACGTGCAGCGGGCGCTGGAGCACGCTGCGTACCGGACGCTGACCGACGAGGCGCAGCGGGCGCTGGAGCACGAGGCGTCCCGGACGCTGGAGCACGAGGCGTCCCGGACGCTGGAGCACGAGGCGTACCGGGAGCGCGCTACGCAGGAGGCGCAGCGCATGCTGGCGGCGCTGGACCTCTCCCGCCGGATTGGCTCGCCGGACGAGTTGAAGCGCGTCCTCGAGGACCTGGCGCGGGAGCAGGGATGGGCGGCGCTTTACTCGGGCGGCGGGAACCAGGCGCCGTTCGTGCTGCGGCAGCTGGAGGAGGCGGGGCTGGTCCGGCGGGAGGTCAGGGGCATGCGGCTGACGCCGGAGGGCAGGGAACTGCTGGCCTTCCTGCGCAGCCACCTGCGGGACGTGAAGCTGCGCTTCCGGAAGCTGATCCGCCGCATCCCGGGGCGCGGGCTCTCCCGCCTGAACGCCCGGCGG
The DNA here is from genome assembly GCF_017874315.1 of Symbiobacterium terraclitae. NCBI lineage: Bacteria > Bacillati > Bacillota > Clostridia > Eubacteriales > Symbiobacteriaceae > Symbiobacterium > Symbiobacterium terraclitae. Next base: position 49,013 of record NZ_JAGGLG010000011.1, read on the forward strand.
CCCGGGCGGGGTGCGCCCTCCCCCGACGTGCGCTACGGACAGGTGCGGGGGACTGCCCCGGCGCAGCCCGGCGCCTGGCTGAACGACGTGGCGGTGCCCGAGACCGTCACGGCCGCGATCCGCCGCACGTACCTGGAGCGCATTGCGGCGGGGGCCTCCGCCGGTACCGGGCCCGCTCGGCTGCGACTGGACCGCAGGGACATCCACGTGAACCTGCGGGCGTCCGAGCACCCGCTGCACATCTGCCTGCTCATCGACGCCAGCGCGTCCATGGCCGGACGGCGCATCATGGCCGCCAAGCACCTGGCCCGGCACCTGCTGGTCTCCACCCGCGACCGCATCGCCGTCATCGCCTTCCAGGAGCGGGACGTGCGGGTCTACGTGCCCTTCACCCGCGACTACGGCGTCGTCGAGGAGGGCCTCTCCCGCATCCAGCCGCTGGGCCTCACGCCGCTGGCCCACGGCCTCAGCCGGTCGATGGAGCTGATCAACAGCTCACGGGTGCGGCGGCCGCTGCTCCTGCTGATCACCGACGGCATCCCCACCGTGCCCAAGTGGTCCGCCGACCCGCTGGCCGACGCCCTCGAGGCCGCCAGGCACCTGCGGGCCGGCCGGATCCCGTTCGGCTGCATCGGCCTTCAGCCCTCGCGCCGCTACCTGGAGCAGCTGACGCGCGAGGCCGGCGGAACGCTGCACGTGGTCGAAGAGCTCTCCGAGGAGTCGCTGATCACCATCGCACACCGCGAGCGGCTGAAGCTCGCACCGCGGGTCCGATGAGCCGGGCGGGCCCGCGAATCTTGGTGACGATGGCAGGGATTGACCGCCCGATCCTCGAAAACATCAGGGTCTATCGCGCATCCCAGCCCCCCGCCAGCGTCCGCTGCCGGGGGGCAGCACGTGGTCTTGGGAGTGAAACGGGATGGCACGACCCTACCGACCGAAGCGATGGCGGCCGGAACTGGCTGACCCTGCCGGCTGTTACCTCCTCTCGCGGGCGCTCTCCATATCGCCGGTCACCGCGCAGGTGCTGGTCAACCGGGGGCTGCGCACGCCGGAGCAGGCCCGGGAGTTCCTGGCGGCCGGCCGGAGCCAGATCCTCGACCCCTTCCGCCTCAAGGGCATGCGGGAGGCCGTGGCCCTGATCCGGGCGCGCCTCGCCGCGGGCGGGCCGATCCTGATCTACGGCGACTACGACGCCGACGGGGTCACCGCCACGGCCACAATGGTCACCGCCCTGCGCGCGCTGGGCGCGCAGGTGGAGTACTACATTCCTGACCGGTTCACCGAGGGATACGGGCTGAACGCCGATGCGCTGCGGGCGCTGCGCAGCCGGGGCCACGACTTCGTGGTCACGGTCGACACGGGGGTCTCCGCCGTCGCCGAGGCCGAGCTGGCCCGGGAGCTGGGCATGACGCTGGTGGTGACCGACCACCACGAGCCCGGCCCCGTGCTGCCGGACGTGCCGGCGCTGGTCAACCCCCGGCGGCCCGACTGCACGTACCCGTTCAAGGGGCTCGCCGGGGCGGGGGTGGCCTTCAAGCTGGCCCTCGCCCTGGAGGCGCCCAACGTCTGGGACCTGCTGGACATCGTCACGCTGGGCACGGTCGCCGACCTGATGCCCCTGGTGGGCGAGAACCGGGCCATCGTGCGGGAGGGTCTCTCCCGCCTGGGCGCCACCCACCGGCCGGGCCTCAGGGCCCTGATGGAGGTGGCGGGCGTCAGGTCGCCGGTCACCGCCGGGCACGTGGGCTTCGCCCTTGCGCCCCGCATCAACGCCCTGGGGCGCATGCGCGTGGCCACGGAGGCCGTCGAGCTCCTGCTGACCGAGGATCCGGTCCGGGCGCAGGAGCTGGCCCGCCGGCTGGACGCCGAGAACCGGGCCCGCCAGGAAACCGAGGCCGCGATCCTCGAGGAGGCCCTGGCGCAGGCGGCCGCCCTGCCGCCGGAGGAGCGGGAGTGGGCCCTGGTGCTGGCCGGGGAGGGCTGGCACCACGGCGTGGTGGGCATCTGCGCCTCGCGGGTACTGGAGGTCTACCACCGGCCGACGATCCTGCTCTCGATCGACGGCGACGAGGCGCGGGGCTCCGCCCGGTCGATCCCCGGGTTCCACATCCAGCGGGCCCTGCTGCAGATGTCCGACCTGTTCACGAAGTTCGGCGGGCACGCCGCGGCGGCGGGGATGTCGCTGCGCAGCGCCGCCCTGGTGGGGGAACTGCGCCGGCGCCTGAACCGGCTGGCGGCGGAGTGGCTGCGCCCGGAGGACCTGGTGCCCGAGCAGCGGGTGGACGCCTTCGTGCCCCTGGAGGAGGTGGACGAGCGCCTGGTCCAGGAGCTCATGGCCCTGGAGCCCTACGGCATCGGCAACCCGGCGCCCGTCCTGGCCACGGACGGCGTGTGGGTGGCCGACGGCCGCCCGATCGGGCGGGAGCAGCAGCACCTGAAGCTGATGCTCAGCGGCGAGGGCAGCGGCCCGGGGAGCGCACCGGTGGAGGCTGTGGGCTGGAACATGGCGGCGGTGATGCCCCAGCGGGGGCAGCGCCTGGCCGTGGCGTACCAGCCGGAGCTCAACACCTACATGGGCCGCACCCGTGTCCAGCTGATGCTGAAGGACCTGAAGGCGGCCCCGGGTGCCAGCCCGCTCCGGCTGACCGAGGACCACTGCCTGGCCTGGGACCCGCTGGCGGGAGCAACCGGGGCCGGCGAGGCCGTACGGCGCCCGTCACAGGTGATCGACGCCCGGAACGGGCGGTTGAGCGGCGTGTTGGCGGCGATGGCGTCACCGGGCTCGGAGGTGGCCGTGAGCGGTGAGCGGGCCGCGCCTGCGCCTCCCGGCTCGGATGCGGTTGCGAGCGGCGAGCTGGCCACCGTGGCGTCGCCCGGCTCGGAGGCGGCTGCGGCCGGCGACGTCGACGATCCCGTGCTCGCCTACCTGTCTGCCCTCTGCCGCCCGGCCGAGGCCCGCGTGCTGGTGCTCACGTCCAGCCCGTGGACGGCGATGGCCCTGGCCGACCGGGCGGAACGGGAGCTGCCCGACCTGCGCCGGGGCCTGTCCCTCTGGCTGCCGGGCGAGCCCGAGCCGCCCGGGGGCCGGCTGGTGGTCGCGGCCCACGGCCAGGTCCCGCGGGGGCCGTACAGCGACGTGGTGCTCTACCACCCGCCCTACGCACCGGCATCCTACCCTGCCGAGCGGCTCCACCTGCTCTGGCGGGAGGAGGACTGGGCGCTGGCCGAGGAGACCCTGGGCTGGCCCTATCCGGACCGGGACGTCCTGGTGCACCTGTACCGGCTGCTCCGCAGCGGTGACGCCACACCCGCCGGGCTGGCCCGCCGCCTGGGGGAGATCCCCGGCCCGTGGAACCGGCTGCGGTTCGAGAGCGGGATGGCGGTCTTCGCCGAGATCGGTCTCGTGAGCGGCGACGGCCGGCTGCTGGCGCCGGCCGACGGGGTTCGGTTTGATCTTGAGTCCAGCCGGCGGTATCGACGGGGCCAGACGGCGCGCACGACGCTGGCCGTGCAGCGCACGGAAGGTTGGCCACAGGCGGTTCGAGCAATATAATATAATGAGGTGTGAGGAGGCTAACTTTCATGGATTTCAAGTCGCGGATCCGCACGGTGCCGGACTTCCCTAAGCCCGGGATCTCCTTCAAGGACATCACGACCCTGCTCAAGGACCGGGAGGCGTTCCACGCGGCCATCGAGGCGCTGGCTTCCCACTTCGAGCCGATGGGTGTTGACATGGTCACCGGACCCGAGGCCCGGGGGTACATCTTCGCGTCCGCCATGGCGTACCGGCTGAATGCGGGCTTCGTGCCCATCCGCAAGCCGGGCAAGCTGCCCTACAAGACCCGGGGCATCTCGTATCAACTTGAGTACGGCGAGGATAGGCTGGAAGTACATGAGGACGCCTTCGAGCCCGGGCAGAAGGTGCTGGTCGTTGACGACCTGCTGGCCACGGGCGGCACGATCCGGGCGACGATCGACCTCGTGGAGTCGCTGGGCGCCCGGGTGGTGGGCGTGGCCTTCCTGATCGAGCTGACCGAGCTCGGGGGCAGGAAGCGGCTCCAGGATCACGAAGTGTTCTCGCTGATTCAGTTCTAGGCCGCCGTCCGGAGGAAGGGGGGGTGACAGCCGTGATCGATATTCAGCCGCTGGTTGACAAAGTGCTTGCTTACCACCCGAGCGCGGATGTCGCCCTGATCCGGGACGCCTTCGAGTTTGCGGCGAAGGCGCACGACGGTCAGTGCCGCAAGTCCGGCGAGCCCTATATTACCCATCCGGTGGCCGTAGCGGAGATTGTGGCGTCGCTGGAGCTGGACACCGAATCGGTGGCAGCCGCCCTCCTGCACGACGTGCTGGAGGACTGCGGGGTCACCTTCGCGGAGTTGGAGCAGCGGTTCGGCAAGGAGGTCGCCACGCTGGTGGACGGCGTCTCCAAGCTGGACCGGCTCAACTTCACATCCCGCGACGAGGCGCAGGTGGAAAACCTGCGCAAGATGTTTCTGGCGATGGCCAAGGACCTGCGGGTCATCCTCATCAAGCTGGCCGACCGGCTCCACAACATGCGCACGCTCAAGCACCAGTCCTCCTCGGCGCAGTTGCGCATCGCCCAGGAGACGATGGACATCTACGCCCCCCTGGCGCACCGCCTGGGCCTGAGCGAGATCAAGTGGGAGCTGGAGGACCTGTCCTTCCGCGTCCTGGAGCCGGACCGTTACCAGGAGATGACCTACCTGGTGGCCCGCAAGCGGCAGGAGCGGCAGGCGATCACGCAGGACCTGATGGACCAGCTGCGCACCGTGCTGGAGCAGGAGGGCATCAAGGCCGACATCTCCGGCCGGCCGAAGCACTTCTATTCCATCTACAAGAAAATGTACCGGCAGGGCAAGGACATCTCGCAGATCTACGACCTCATCGCGATCCGCATCATCGTGGAAGAGGTCAAGGACTGCTACGCCGTCCTCGGCATCATCCACAGCCACTGGAAGCCCCTGCCGCTCCGGTTCAAGGACTATATCGCCACGCCGAAGCCCAACATGTACCAGTCGCTGCACACGACGGTGATCGGGCCGCACGGCGAGCCGTTTGAGATCCAGATTCGCACCTACGAGATGCACCGCACCTCCGAGTTCGGCGTGGCGGCCCACTGGGCGTACAAGGAAGGCAAGACCGACAAGGAGTTCGACAAGAAACTCCAGTGGCTGCGGTCGCTCCTGGAGTGGCACCAGGAGATCCGCGATGCCCGGGAGTTCGTCGAGTCGGTGAAGGTGGACATCTTCTCCGATCAGGTCTTCGTCTTCTCGCCCAAGGGACACGTCTACAGCCTGCCGGCCGGCGGCACGCCGCTGGACTTCGCCTTCGCCGTCCACTCCGACATCGGTTACCGGTGCGTGGGGGCGAAGGTGAACGGCCGGATCGCCCCGCTGGATACGGCGTTGAAGAACGGCGACGTGGTCGAGATCCTCACCTCCAAGCAGTCGCCCGGCCCGTCCATCGACTGGCTGAAGGTCGTCAAGACCGCCTCGGCCAAGAACAAGATCCGCCAGTTCTTCAAGCGGGAGCGCCGGGAGGAGAACCTGGCCCGGGGCAAGGAGATCCTCAAGGGCGAGGTCCAGAAGACCGGCATCGAGGCCCACGAGCTGCTCCGGGACGACTGGATGGCTGAGGTCTGCAAGCGGGTGAGCGTGAAGGATGTCGACGACCTCTACGTCGCCATCGGCATCGGCTCGCTGAACGCCGGCTCGGTGGTCTCCCGGCTGCGGGAGATGTACGAGAAGGAGAAGCGGGCCCAGGAGCCGCCGCCGCCCATCGAGATCGAGAAGAAGGACTGGTCGGGCTACGGGAAGGCCTCCAACGGCATCCGCGTGAAGGGCGTTTCCAACCTGGTCGTCCGCCTCTCCCGGTGCTGCACGCCGGTCCCGGGCGACCCGATCATCGGCTTCGTCACCCGCGGCCGGGGCGTGACGGTGCACCGGCTGGACTGCCCCAACATGGAGGACCTGGCCAAGGACCCCGACCGGCTGATCGAGGTGGCCTGGGAGGAGAACTACCAGACCGCCAGCCCGGTCGAGGTGCAGGTGACCGCCCTGGACCGCTCCGGGCTTCTCAAGGACGTGGTCTCCATCATCGCCGATGCCCGCATCAACATGCTCTCCACCTCCAGCCGGGCGAACAAGTCGAAGATCGCCACGCTGGACCTGGTGCTGGAGATCAAGGATGCGCAGCAGCTGCAGTACGTGATGCAGAAGATCGCCAAGGTGCGTGACGTGATGCACGTGGAGCGTGTCGTCCACGAGCGCAAGGGGAAGGCCGCCCGGGCCAAGCAGGCGTGATGGGCTTGTTGGCACAGCTGTGGCGGTCCGTTTCTCGGCGGCCCGTTGGCGTGTCATTGACCCTGCCGTAAGGCGGGGTTTTTTCGCGTGATCGGGGGCTGGGGAGTGCACCCACATCTGCTCCCCGGGAGTGGTTCCCGGGCTGCGTAGGGTCTGTTCGTACTCAGTGTTGATGGCGGACGGGATCGGGGTGGTGTCCGAGTGCCTTGCGGTCTGTTCGTGCTGAGTGTTGATGGCGAAGGGGCCGGGGTGGTACTTGGGCGCCTTAGGTTCTGTTCGTACTGAGTGTTGATGGCGGACGGGGCCGGGGTAGTACCGGGGCGCCTTACGGTCTGTTCGTACTGAGTGTTGATGGCGGACGGGGCCGGGGTAGTACCGGGGCGCCTTACGGTCTGTTCGTACTGAGTGTTGATGGCGGACGGGATCGGGGTGGTGTCCGAGTGCCTTGGGCTCTGTTCGAGCTGAGTGTTGATGGCGGACGGGGCCGGGGTGGTGTCCGAGTGCCTTAGGCCCTGTTCGTGCTGAGTGTTGATGGCGAAGGGGCCGCGGTAGTACCGGGGCGCCTTATGGTCTGTTCGTACTCAGTGTTGATGGCTGATGGGACCGGTGAGGTGCCCGAGCGCCTTAGGCTCTGTTCGTGCTGAGTGTTGATGGCGAAGGGGCCGGGGTGGTATCGGTGGGCTTTACGGTCTGTTCGTGCGAAGTGTTGATGGGGGATAGGACTGGGAGTGTGCCTGGGCCCCTTCCGCTCGTCCACAGAGGTGGTGGTGTGTGGCTGGGTGGTCTCCGGGCATTATCGGGTCGGTGTGCTCGTGGCGTTGCGGCCACACACGGGGCGGCGAGCGGCGGTCGTGCCGGGAGAAGGCTGGTAAGTACCGGCGAACGTCCTGCCTGCAAACTGGTCACGGCTATCAACAGCGAGTGCGAACAGACCCTATGCGGCTGGAAGGGGGTGTATCCGGTGCGGCCTCGTTCCTCCTTCAACGGTTCAGCCCTTCAGGATCGCCACCCCGAAGGCCATCAACAGCGAGTGCGAACAGACCCTATGCGGCTGGATGGGGGTATATCCGGTGCGGCCTCGTTCCTCCTTCGGCGGTTCAGCCCTTCAGGATCGCCACCCGGAAAGCCATCAACAGCGAGTGCGAACAGACCCTATGCGGCTGGAAGGGGGTGTATCCGGTGCGGCCTCGTTCCTCCTTCAACGGTTCAGCCCTTGAGGATTGCCACCCCGAAGGCATCAACAGCGAGTGAAAACAGAACCTATGCGGCTGGATGGGGGTGCATCCGCGCCTGCGCCTGAAGGTACCCCCTGCACGCTGTCGAATACAGATTCTGCCGATGCCATCGGAGAAGGAAGGAGAAGTGTCATGCGACTCCGCCGAAATGAGGTTCCCTTGGAGCAGACCTGGAACCTGTGCGACCTGTTCGCCACGCCTGCGGCCTGGGAGGCCGAGGCCAAGTCCCTGGAGGCGGACCTGCAGAGCGTCACCCAGTACAAGGGCCGCCTGGCGGAGGGGGCAGCCACCCTTGCCGCCGCCCTGCGGACCTACGAGGCCCTGCTGGAGCGGGGCGTCCGCTGGGGCACCTACGCCGAACTGGTGCTGGCCGGGGACGGCTCGGATCCCGAGAACCAGGGGATGGCCGCCAGGAGCGCTGCGCTGATCGCACAGTTCGAGGCGGCGACGGCCTTCCTGAAGTCCGAGATCCTGGCGCTGCCGGCGGGGCAGGTGGAGGCCTGGATGGCCGCCGAGCCCGAGCTGGCGGTCTACCGCCCCTACCTCGAGCAGATCCTGATCGAGCGGCCGCACATGCTGCACCCCGAGACCGAGGAGGCCCTGGCGGCGCTGGGCGAGGTCACCGGGGCGCCGTTCGTCACCTACGAGCGGGCCCGGTCTTCCGACATGACGTTCGAGCCCATCACGACGCCCGACGGCCGCACGCAGCCGGTCTCGTTCGCCCTGTACGAGGACGAGCTGGAGATCTCGGCAGACACCGCCGTGCGGCGGGCGTCCTTCGACTCCTTCGCCCGGGGCCTCGCGGCGTACCAGAACACGCTGGCCGCCACGTTCGCCACCGAGGTGAAGAAGAACGTCGTCCTGGCCCGCCTGCGCCGGTACGAGTCGGCCACGCACATGCTGCTGGCCCCGCACCGCATCGACCACGCGGTCTACTATAACCTCCTCGATGTGATCCAGTCGGAGCTCGCACCCCACATGCGCCGCTACGCCCGGCTGCGCAAGCGGGTGCTGGGCCTGGACGAGATGCGCTACTGCGACATCGAGGCGCCGCTGGACCCCGAGTACAACCCGACGGTCACCCGGGAGGAGGCGGGCAGGCTCGTGCTGGACGCCCTGGCCGTGCTGGGGCCGGAGTACCGGGCGATCATCGAGCGGGCGCTGTCTGAGCGCTGGGTCGACTGGGCCGACAACGTCGGCAAGCAGGCCGGCGCCTTCTGCGCCTCGCCCTACGGCGCCCACTCCTACATCCTGCTCACCTTCACCGGCCAGATGCGCTCGGCCTTCACCCTGGCCCACGAGCTGGGCCACGCCGGCCACTTCGAGCTGGCCAACCGCAACCAGCGGCTCCTCAACGTCGAGCCCGCCCTCTTCTTCGTCGAGGCGCCCTCCACCATGAACGAGCTGCTGCTGGCCGACCATATCCTCAAGGGCACCGACGACCGGCGGATGCGCCGCTGGGTCATCATGCAGCTGCTGATGACCTACCACCACAACTTCGTGCGCCACCTGCTGGAGGCCGAGCTGCAGCGCCGGATCTACGAGCAGGCCGAGAAGGGCGTGCCGGTGACCGCCAAGCTGCTCTCGGAGACCAAGGGCGCGATTCTGGAGCGGTTCTGGGGCGGCGAGGTCGTCATCGACGAGGGGGCCCGCCTCACCTGGATGCGCCAGCCCCACTACTACATGGGCCTCTACCCGTACACCTACTCCGCCGGCCTCACCTGCGGCACCGCGGTGGCGCAGCGCATCAAGGAGGAGGGGAAGCCGGCGGCCGAGCAGTGGCTGGAGGTCCTGAAGGCCGGCGGCAGCCTTCCGCCGATGGAGCTGATGGCCATGGCGGGCGTAGACATGACCAAGCCCGACCCCATTCGCAAGGCCGTCGCCTACGTCGGCTCGCTCATCGACGAGCTGGAGGCGTCGTTCTAAGCCGCTCGCCGGGCGGGACGATCTGGTGCGCCGGGCAGCCGGCGAGGCGCGGCCTGGATCGGTCCAGGCTTGGCTGCGCGCGCCGACAACTGCTCCGCCGGTGCAGGGAAATCCGCACTGCAAGCAATGACACCTTTGGACTACACAAGAATAGCACTTCAGTACTAAATGGCTTCGTGAGTGGAAGGGTTATACTATAGTGTATTCCAGGCGATTGGAGGGTTTCCGTTGACCAAGCACATCCGCACCCTGACGGCGCCGCGCCTGCAGGCCACGGTGCAGCATGTCGGCTGTACGGACTGCGCCGTCTCCTGCCAGTCTGCCTGCAAGACCTCGTGCACGGTGGGCAACATCGTCTGCTCGGTCAGCAGCCTCACGAGCCCTGCGGCTGAGCAGGTCCGGGTCCATGACGTGACGAGGCGGTAGCGCGGGCGACCATTCGGCAGCGCGAGGGGGCCGGGCAAAGCGCCCGGCCCTTCTTCTGGGAGGGAGTCGGTTTTGCGGCACGGCGAGATCCACAGGTTTGAAATGCAGGGCACCCGGCTGGTGCTCGATATCCATAGCGGCAGCCTGCACCAGGTGGACGACCTGGTGTGGGACCTCCTGGGCTTCGGTGAGGAGGGGCCTGGCCAGGCCGGGCTGGCTGATCTGCGGGCGCGCTACGGCGCGGACGCCGTGGCCGAGGCCATGGTGGAGATCGAGGAGCTGAAGGCGCAGGGACTGCTGTTCGCGCCCCCGCCCGACTGGGAGCCGGTGATGCCGAAGCCCGGCGATCCGCTGCGGGCGATCTGCCTCAACATCGCCCACGCCTGTAACCTGAAGTGCACCTACTGCTTTGCCGACGACGGCACCTACGGCGGACGGGCCAAGCTGATGCCGGCCGCGGTTGCACGGCAGGCTGTCGACCTGCTGATCCGGCTCAGCGGTCCCCGCCCGGCCTGCGAGATCGACTTCTTCGGCGGCGAGCCGCTGATGAACTGGTCCGTGGTGAAGGAGACCATCGCCTACGCCCGGGAGGCGGGGCGCCGCGCCGGGAAGACCTTCACCTTCACCCTCACCACCAACGCCACGCTGCTCACCCCCGAGATCCTGGACGAGCTGGACCGGGAGGGGGTAAGCCTCATCCTGAGCCTGGACGGCCGGCCTGAGGTGCACGACGCCAAGCGCTGCGGCTCCAGCGCAAGGGTGGAGGAGGCGGTCCGCATGGTGCTGGACCGGCGGGCACCCGGCGGCACGCCGGCCTGGGAGCACGGCGCGGCCCAGGGCGCCAGCGGGCGGGGCGCCTACGCCGTCCTGCGGGGCACCTACACGGCGGACAACCTGGACTTCGCCGAGGACGCCCTCTACATGGTGGACGCGATGCACTCGCCCCACTTCTCGCTGGAGCCGGTGATCGCGAAGCCCGACGAGCCCTACGCGCTCCGGGAGGAGCACCTGCCCCGGCTCCTGGCCGAGTACGAGCGGCTGGCGGTGGAGGTGGACCGGCGGCGGCGCGAGGGACGGCCTATCACGTTCCACCACTTCGCCGTGGAGGCGGAGACCGGTCCCTGCCTGCCCCGCCGGGTGCAGGGCTGCGGCGCCGGGGTGCAGTACCTGGCGGTCACGCCCGAGGGCGATCTCTACCCGTGCCATCAGTTCGTCGGGCGGGAGCAGTACCGGCTGGGCAATGTGGCCGAGGGCGTGGTGGAGAAGGAGCTGCAGGCGCGGCTCGCCGGCTGCCACATCTACTCGAAGTCGTCCTGCCCCACCTGCTGGGCCCGGTACTACTGCAGCGGCGGCTGCCACGCCAACGCAGACCTGCTGAACGGCGACATTTTCCAGCCGGAGTCCATCGGCTGCGCGCTGACGAAAAAGCGCGTGGAGTGCGGCCTGTGGCTGAAGGCCCAGGCATTGATGGATGCCGAGTAGCGCACATTGACACGGAACGGCCGCCCCGCACAGGAACACCCTGCCGGGGCGGCTCACCGCGCTCGTCGGGCAACGCCGCGCCCGCTCGCCGTACCCGTCGGGCAGGGCCGCGCCGGCTCGCCGCGCAGGTCGGGCACCGCCGCGCGGCGCCCGCAGTTGATCGCCGCAGGACGGGCAATCTATAGGCGGTGATGGCAGATGGCACGGAGGGCGCCCTACCTGCTGCGCCCGTGGTTGTGTCTGATGTTGTCGGCCCTGATGGCGACGGGGCCTGCTGCGGCGGCAGCCGGCCTGACCCCGCCCGACGCAGTGGACGGTTCGGGGTCGACGTCCGCGCGGGAGGACCCGGTGCTCACGTCGGCGGCGAACGGCCTTCCGGTGGGCTCCGCAGCATTGGCCGGAGGAGACGGCGACGGACCGTCCTCCCGCCGTCAGTCTTCGGAGCGTTCGGCCGACGTGGTGCGGCGCATCGAGGAGATCACGCGCTGGGCCCCCGGGCTGATCAGCGTCTGGTACTACGACCTCACCACCCACGAGCGGTTCGGGGTGAAGGCCGACGAGGTGCACACGGCGGCCAGCACGGTGAAGGTGCTGATCGCCACCTACCTGTACCACCTCGCAGCCACGGGCCAGGTCTCGCTGGACGAGAAGGTCGCCATCCTCCCGGTGGACTGGAAGGACGGGTCGGGGGTTCTCAACGGGGTCCCGGAGGGGACCAGATTCACGCGGCGGGAGCTCTCCCGGCTGATGCTCGTCCACAGCGACAACACGGCGGCCAACGCCCTGATGCGCACGCTCGGCGTCCAGAAGATGGTGCAGTACTACCGCAGCCTGGGCATCCGCTACGGCGGCCCGCACGTGCACACGCCGCAGCAGCTCTGGCAGCACAACCGCATCGCTCCCGAGGACCTCGGGATCGTCCTGCGGAACGTCTGGGAGGCCGCCCAGCGCTCGCCCGAGCCCTGGGCCGAGATGCTCTCCTTCATGCGGGAGTCCCGCTCCAAGGGCCGGATCCCCGGCGGCCTGCCGCCCGGTCTCCCGGTCGCGAACAAGACCGGGTCGAAGGGCACGTCGTTCCACGACGCGGCCATCGTGCTGGACCGGCGCCCCTACGTGCTGGTGGTGATGACGGAGGGGATGACGGCCAAGGAGGCCAGCTACTACATCGCCAGCGTCTCCCGGGAGGTCTGGCGCTGGCACAGCCGGCGGGCAGCGGTGCCGCCCGCCCGATAACGTCGGAAAGCCCGCCGTGGTGGCGGGCTTTCCGGCTATCCGAGGGGCGGGTGAGGACAGACTGCGTGCGGTTGCTGCGGCGATGGTATGCTAGGCCGGGTGCAGTGTGTGCGTCGACAGCGTATGCGTGTCGTGGCCTGAGCTGTGCTTGGTCGATGCCGTGTTGACCTGGTTCGACATGCTGTGGCAGGTGCTCCGACGATGGGTGAACTGCTGCGGCGAAATGCGGACCTTGCTGCGGCCGGGTGCGATGTCTGCGTAGCGTGCGGCGGTGGTTGCCGGATGTGCTTCGACAAATCGCGCGGGTCGCTGCGACGGACGCTTCGAAGTGCGGCGGAGCAGGGGTGCAGGGATTCGTGCCGCTGATGTGCGTCGACAGTGTGTCTGATGCTGTGTCAGGTGGAGTCGAGTGCTGCCTTGCCCTCACCGGGCAGGATGCGTGCGCGGACGCTGCGGCAGATGGAGCGGAAATCGTGGTGCGTGTCGTGTGCCGGCGTAGGCGCCGCCCAGGCTGACGGGAAAGAGGGTGGTAAAGCCGAGGTGGAGCACCGGACCGACGAGGAACTCGCCCCAGGGAATGGGACTGGCGTACGGCCTGTGGCTCTTCGAGTGCTTCGGCTGACGCCAACATCATGTTATTACGAGAATCTTCCTTACCCAATCCGTCCTACGGCTGATTGTGGGAGTAGTCTGTCGGACCTACCCCCGGGGGGTTCCCTACCCACCCGGGGGAGTCGTGTGCCCGCCCGACCGTGTCATGGTTCCACCGGCATATGTGCACTAAGTCGGAGACCCGCCGCGCTGGCATCTGCCTCCCTAGGCGCCGATTGGCCCAAGGCGGTACGCTGTAAAGCAAGGAGCCCGCCCGGGTGGCTGTGCCACCGGGGCGGGCTCTCCGGTAATCCTGGGGCGGGTGGGGCCGTGCCCTGCGTGCTGCGTTACGCCTTGATCGCCGCTGCGTCGGCCTCACCGGGCAGGATGCGTGCGATGAAGCTGCGCCAGACCGGGCGGAAGTAGTAGTCGACGCCGAGGTAGCCGGCATAGGCGCCGCCCAGGGCCACGAGGACGAACTCCAGGATGAGCAGGTTCGGGTTGCTGCTGATGGTGCCGCTCAGGATGAAGGCGAAGTTCATGACCATGCCCATCGTCGCTGCGAAGATGGTGGCGAAGCCGAGGATCAGCGCCAGGCCGACGAGGAACTCGCCCCAGGGAACCAGGAAGTTGAACAGGCCGACGTTGGGGAGGGCGAACCCTTCGAGGAAGTTGGCCCACCAGGCCTGGACCACCGGCTTGGCGCCCTCGGACGCCGGGACCGCCTTGGCGATGGCGCCCTTGAGGAAGCCGGAGGCGTCGAAGCCGTCGATGATCTTGTGCCAACCTGCGGTCATCCACTGGTAACCCACGTACAGTCGGATCACGAGCCAGATCCAGCTGCTCTTCGGACCCTGGAAGAAGTTCGTCATGATGCCATCCCTCCTGGATTTGCCTGCGTCAGCGGGACTGCTGCGGCGTCCCGGTTGCGGTCCTTGTTTCTGATTTGATACTACACTGAGAACGGTTATCATCACATCCGGCGCAGGGCCGATTGAGGGAGTAGTCTGAACGGTGCACTCCAAAGCTTGTCTGTGCACCCTGTGGAGATGGCTGGTGCGCGCTTCGGGAGGAGTGCGGTTCCAGCGGAGCGTATCTCCCCACATCAGTCAGATGCAGTAGGAGGCGTTGATCTTGCGTGCAGTGGTGCAGCGGGTGAGCCGCGCCAGCGTTACCGTGGACGGCGATGTGGTGGGCCGGATCGGCCGTGGATACGTGGTGCTGCTGGGCGTCTCGCGCGAGGACGACGACGAGGCGGCGGACTACATGGCCGAGAAAATCGCCGGCCTCCGGGTGTTCGAGGACGAGGCCGGCAAGATGAACCGGTCTATTCAGGAGGTCGGAGGTGCTATCCTGGCGGTCAGCCAGTTCACACTGTACGGCGATGTCCGTCGGGGCCGGCGGCCGGGCTTCGACCGCGCAGGCCGGCCAGAGCAGGCCGAGCCGCTCTACCAGCGGTTTGTGGAGAAGCTGCGGTCGCTGGGGTTGCACGTGGAGACCGGCCGGTTCCAGACGCACATGGAGGTGGAGCTGGTCAACGACGGGCCGGTGACGATCCTCGTCGATTCGGAGAGGACTTTCTGAGGCCATGAACCTGACCATCCGACCCATGCAGCAGGCCGATGCGGAGCGCATCGCCCGGTGGCACTACGAGGGGCCTTACGCCTTCTACGACATGGCGAACGACCCCGATGACCTGGCCGAGCTGATGGACCCGCAGAGGCGGGAGAACGTCTACTTCGCCGCAGTGGACGCGGACGGTTCGCTGATCGGCTTCTTCTGCTTCAGCCAGGACGGCTCCACCGTTGAACTGGGCCTCGGGCTGAGGCCGGACCTGACCGGGAAGGGGTTGGGGCTCAGCTTCCTGGAGGCTGGCCTTCAGTTCGCCAGGGAACGCTTCTCCGTGAGGGCATTCCGCCTGTCTGTGGCTGCCTTCAACCAAAGGGCCATCAAGGTGTATGCCAGGGCCGGCTTCAAGCCGGGCCGGACGTACAAGAACCACACCAACGGCGGGGTCTACGACTTCCTGGAGATGACCAGGGAGGCGTGAGGCCGCTCGCCACCAGATAATACCTTTCCCTTCACTGGTCTGTCCCGTTCGCCTCCGGTATCATCGAGAAAAGGGTACAGCGGAAGGGGGATTCGGTATGGCATCCTGGACCGACGATCTCAAGTTCCGTGTTCAGGCCCTGGCCGAGTTGACAGACGACCTCCACAACCGACTGACCCGAGTGGAGGCGGGCCTGGAACGGCAGCGGGCAGAGAGCGCCCGCCTGGCAGCCGAGCAGAAGGAGGTGGCGGCGGGCATACGCTTTGTCGAGGGGCGCCTCGACGGCAAGAAGGAGACCGCCGCACTCCTGATCAGCGCCTTCCTTTCGGCCATGGGCGTGCTCGTCTCGATCCTGCTCTCCATCTTCACCCGGCAGGGCTAGGCCGCCCGCTTGCTTCGGGAGCCAAACTGCCTATACTGGAAGAAGAGACGGCAACATCTGCCGGGACCTCGTCGTCCCGGCCTCTTTATGGAGGAGACGCCATGCGCATCTGGCATCGCGAGCTGGGCGACTTCGGCGCCAACTGCTACGTAGTGGCCTGCGAGGAGACCGGCCGCGCCCTCGTGATCGACCCGGGGTACCCGGACCCGTGGATCCGGCGGTGCGTGGAGGAGAACGGCTTGACGCTCGAGCAGATCGTCCTCACCCACGGCCACCTCGACCACATCGGCGGCGTCGAGTGGGTGAAGGGCTGGAGCGGGGCCCCGGTCTCCATCCACCAGGCGGACGCCGACTTCCTCACCGACCCGGCCCGGAACGGCAGCCTCTACTTCGGCCGGAAGGTGACCGCGCCTCCCGCCGACCGCCTGCTGCTGGACGGCGACGAGGTCGCCGCCGGCAACCTCCGCCTGGAGGTGATCCACACCCCGGGTCACAGCCCCGGCGGCATCTGCCTCTACACCCCCGGGCACCTGTTCGCCGGCGACACGCTCTTTGCCGGCTCCATCGGGCGCACTGACCTGTACGGCGGCGACTACGACACGCTGATCCAGGCCATCAGGACACGGCTCTTGCCGCTCCCCGCCGAGACCGCCGTCTACCCCGGCCACGGTCCTGCCACCACCATCGGAGACGAGAAGGAGTACAACCCGTTCCTGGCAAATCGTTAACTTTGCTAACTCTGGCCCGCCGGAGGTGAGTTCGGATGGAGTCCGCCCGCATTGAAGCCTACATCCCGAAGCTCGAGGCCTCATTCGACCACATGGTGCGCGTCATGGCTTCCGCCGCCTCAGCGTACCAGGAGGTCGCCCCGGGGCCGAGGATGTCCGGGAGCCAGATCATCGTCCTGCGCGCCCTGGCGGCACGCGGCCCGCTGCAGGTGAGCGAGGTCGCGAACGAGCTGACCGTCACCCTGAGCGCAGCGACGGGTCTGGTCGACCGCCTGGTGAAGAGCGGCCTGGCTGAACGCGAGCGCGACGAGCGGGACCGGCGGGTCGTATGGGTGAAGATCACCCCGAAGGGCGAGGCCGCCCTGGCGGCTGCGATCCAGCGCCGTCGGGCCGCCTTCCGCGAGATGGTGAAGAACCTGAGCGAGGAGGACCTGGAACGGCTCTGCGATATCCTTGACAGGATGGGGTAACCTGTCATGGAGGAGTTGCGGAAAGTCAGATAGAATGCATACAGGTCATGTTCTTTTCGTGGGGGGTTCTGAGCATGATCTCTGCTGTCATCGGGATTGTCATCCTGGGTGCGGCGCTGCTCCTGCCCAACGTGGTGGCGCTGCGGACGGCCATCGCCGGGCCGGACGAGCGCCAGGCCGCCCGCATGGCGGCCGCGAAGGCCGCTCCCGCCAGGCCACGGCGCACGTTCCCCGCGCCGAAGCTGCTGCGCAGGGGGTATCTCTGGAAGGCGCTCAGCCCGCTGGTCTTCGCCCTGACGGTGATGTTCGGCATCGCCATCGGCGGCACGACGGGCTACGTGCTCATGGGCCTGGGCCTGCTGAACGTGCTCCTCGGCCTGTGGGGCTGGGGGGACTACGTGCGGGGCCAGGCGGGCAAGCGGTAAGCGCGGTTCCAACTGAGGGGGCCGGGGCGAGAGCCACGGCCCCCCTTGAGGTGGTATGCGGATGCGTTCGATTCTGCTGCGGGGCAACAGCCCGGTCTTCGCCAGCGACCTGACGCAGATGGGGCACGTCTTCTTCCCCGGCGAGGCGTTTTCCGTGTGGGTCCCCGGGGAGGACGGCGCCGCGCCCCAGGCCGCGCCGCCGGACGGGTGGCGGGTGGACGTCGTCGCCCTTCCGTCGGGAGGCGGGGAGGGCGGGCCGCCCTGGCAGGGGGGGAGCGAGGGCGCCCTGCCCTGGCACGTCGCCGTCGAGGTGAGCGGCCCGGCGGGGCGCCGCCGCGCCGAGGGCGGCCTGACTCAGACCGCGGATGAGAGCCCCCGGACGTTCGAGCACCGGCTGCGCCGGCTGGCCAAGGGGCTGCTGGTCGACGTCCTCTCGCCGCTGGTCGGCTTCCGGCCGGGCTGGGGCATCCTCACCGGGGTGCGGCCCACCAAGCTGGTCCACCAGATGCTGGACGCAGGCGAGCCCGACCCGGTGGCCCGGCTCACCGGCGAGTACCGGCTCGCCCCCGAAAAGGCGGAGCTGGTCACCGGCGTGGCGCGGCTGCAGCGGCCCTACCTGGGGCGGGACCCCCGGGCCGTGTCGCTCTACATCGGCATCCCCTTCTGCCCCTCGATCTGCTCCTTCTGCTCCTTCTCGATCTACCCCATCAATCAGCACCGGAGCCAGGTCTCCCCGTTCCTGGAGGCCCTGGGCCGGGAGATGGCGATCATCGGCGAGGCGATCCGGGACCTGGGGCTCAGGGTGGAGTCGATCTACTTCGGCGGCGGCACGCCCACCAGCCCCAGGGACGAGGACTTCGCCTGGATGCTGCAGGCCGCCGAGCAGCACCTGCTCAGGGGCCAGGCGCCCGCCGAGTATACGATGGAGGGCGGCCGGCCGGAGACCTTCAACAAGGCGAAGCTGGACGCCATGGCCGCGGCCGGCGTCAACCGGGTGAGCGTCAACCCGCAGACCACGGTCCAGGCCACCCTGATGCACCTGGGCCGCATCCATACAGTGGAGAAGTTCTACCGGGCCTACGACCTGGTGCGGTCGCACCCCGCCGGCTTCACCGTCAACACGGACATCATCATCGGCCTGCCGGGCGAGGGCCCCGCCGAGGTGCACCACACCCTGGCCGACATGCGCCGCCTGGCCCCGGACAACCTCACCGTCCACACGCTGGCCGTCAAGCGGGGCTCGCGCATCCACGGCGAGGGCGAGGCCGGGGAGGTCCTGCGGGCGCTCACCCCCGCCGAGGCGGAGGCGCTGGTGCAGGACGCGGCCGAGACTGCCCGGGCCATGGGGCAGCGGCCCTACTACCTGTACCGGCAGAAGTTCATGGTGGGCGCCCTCGAGAACGTGGGCTACGCCCTGCCCGGTAAGGAGTCCCTGTACAACATCCAGATGATGGAGGAGAGGCAGACCGTCATCGGCCTCGGCGCCGGGGCCACCTCCAAGTGGTACAAGCCGCTGGGCGGAAACCGGGGCTGGCTGCTGAAGGCGCCGGCCAACCCGGGCGATCCGCAGACCTACGTGGAGCGGGCGGAGGAGCTGGCGCGGCGCAAGGTGGAGCACCTGAGGCTGCTCTACGGCGAGTAGTGGGGGTGGTGCGGGTGTCGTTCCAGCGCATCGCCGTGATCTACAACCCCGCGTCCGGCCGGCCCCGGGAGCGCGCCTGCCTGATCGAGCGGCTGGCTGCGCCGCTGCTGGCGGCCGGCCGCACGGTGACCGTCTGCCCCACCGAACGCCAGGGCCACGCCGCGGAGATCGCGCGGGAGAAGGCGGCGGCGGGGTACGACCTGGTCCTGGCGTACGGCGGCGACGGCACGATGAACGAGGCGCTGCAGGGCGTGATGGGCACCGGCGCCGCCCTGGGATTCTGGCCGGGCGGCACCGCCAACGTGCTGGCCGCCGAGCTCCGCTTCCCCCACCGGCCCGACGAGGTGGCCCAACGGATCCTCGCCGGCCGCACCCAGGAGGTGACGGTGGGCCAGGCCAACGACCGCTACTTCCTGCTGATGGCGGGCGTGGGGCCGGACGCGGCGGTGGCGGGCTCGGTGGACCCGGAGCTGAAGCGCCGCTTCGGCAAGGCGGCGTTCGCCGTGGCCGCCATGCAGTTCATCTGGCACTGGGACCTGGTCCCCTTCCTGGTGCACCTGGACGGGGAGCCGCCGGTGGTGGGCCGCTTCGTGGTGGCCGGCAACGCCCGGTCCTACGGCGGGGGCTTCCAGTTCACGCCCGACGCCTCGCTGACCGACCCTTTCCTCGACGTCTGCATCTTCACCGCCGAGACGGTGGGCGACTACCTGGGGTATGTCTCGGCCGCCCTGGTGGGGCTGCACCGGAGCCTGCCCGGGGTGGTCTACCGGAAGGTCCGGTCGGCGGAGATCGTCGCGGCGGCCGACCACGACCCGCTGACGCAGGTGGACGGCGAGGTGGTGGGCCGGCTCCCGATGCGGCTGACGGCGCATCCCCGAGCCCTGAGACTTTTGATTTAGGGGATTGACACAGATGTGGAACAGCAGTAGAATCCTGGATCAAAGGCGATGACGGGGAGCGGGGTTCCGCACGATGCCCCCTGCAGAGAGTCGACCCCCAGGCTGAAAGGTCGACGGGAAGGCGGCGGAGCCGGACAGCCCCTGAGCTGCGCAGGCGAAGGCCGGCCTGTCCGCAGGCGGCTGCGTAGGTTGCGCCGGAGACTCCCGCCGTTAGCAGAGGGAGGGGGCCCCGGGCTTTCTGGGGCTCTGCAGAGCGGATGCCTGCTGAACGGTG
Organism: Symbiobacterium terraclitae; assembly: GCF_017874315.1. Taxonomy (NCBI): domain Bacteria; kingdom Bacillati; phylum Bacillota; class Clostridia; order Eubacteriales; family Symbiobacteriaceae; genus Symbiobacterium; species Symbiobacterium terraclitae. Next base: position 69,105 of record NZ_JAGGLG010000011.1, read on the forward strand.
GGCATCAAGTGGGTGGCACCGCGAGCTGTGCGCTCGTCCCATAGGGGACGGGCGCTGTTGTTTTATCTGGATAGGAGGGCTGGGGATGAGGCAGATTGTGGCAATGGGCGGCGGCGGCTTCTCCATGGAACCGGAGAACCCGCTGCTCGACCGGTACGTGCTGGGGCTGACGGGCAAGGACCGGCCGAAGGTCTGTTTCCTTCCCACCGCCAGCGGGGACGCCGAGGGGTATATCATCAACTTCTACCGGGCGATGGTCCGGCTGAACGCCGAGCCGACGCACCTCTCGCTGCTGCACCCGACCGAGCGGGACATGGCCGGCCTCCTCCTGGCCCAGGACGTGATCTACGTGGGCGGCGGGAACACGAAGAACATGCTCGCCCTATGGCGGGCATGGGGGCTGGACGAGATTCTGCGCACGGCGTGGGAGCGGGGCGTGGTGCTGGCGGGGCTCAGCGCTGGCTCCATCTGCTGGTTCGAGCAGGGGGTGACCGACTCGGTGCCCGGCGAGCTCTCGGCCCTGCCGGCCCTCGGCTTCCTGAAGGGAAGCCACTGCCCGCACTACGACGGCGAGCCTGAGCGCCGCCCGGCCTACCACCGGCTGCGGGCAGCCGGTCTCCTCAGCGACGGCATCGCCGCCGACGACGGCGTCGGCCTGCACTACGTGGGCGACGAGCTGGCGAAGGTGGTCAGCTCCCGGCCGGGCGCCCGGGCTTACCGGGTCTACGCCGAGGGGGGCGCCGTGCGGGAGGAGCCGATCGTCCCGCAGTGCCTCGGGGCGTAGCCCCGCACGGACAGGGGAGCCCACGGTGGATGCAGACCAGCAACGGTTGGAGCGCTCACCGACGGGGAAGTTCCGCACTGGCAGGGGCACCCGCACCCGGCGCACCCCCGATCAACCCGCACAAGGAGAGGATACAGCGTGAGCATCCAGGCACCCCGGGGATTCAACGACATCCTGCCGGGCGAGCAGTACGGCTGGCGTGACTCGTACCGCTGGCAGCGGCTGGAGGAGACCTTCCGGGAGGTGGCCCGGCTCTACGGCTACCAGGAGCTCCGGCCGCCGATGGTCGAGTACGTGGAGCTCTTCATCCACGGCGTCGGCGCCACCACGGACATCGTGACCAAGGAGATGTTCAACATCACGCCCCGGGGCGACGATCCGGACCCCCGCCGGATGGCGATGCGGCCCGAGTTCACGGCGGGCCTGGTGAGGGCCTACCTCGAGAACGGGCTGTACAACAGCCCGCAGCCGACCAAGCTCTTCGCCTACGGCCCGGCGTTCCGGTACGAGAACGTGCAGAAGGGCCGGTTCCGGGGCTTCCACCAGCTGGACGTCGAGGTCTTCGGCGCCCAGGACCCGGCGGTGGACGCCGAGGTGATCAAGCTGGGTCTGGACGTGGTGGCCAGATTGGGGCTCACCGGGCTGGTGGTCTCGGTCAACTCCATCGGCTGCCCCAACTGCAGGCCCCGGTACCGCTCGGCCTTGCAGAACCACTTCCGGCCGCACCTGGGCGAGCTGTGCGAGGACTGCCGGACCCGGTTCGACAAGAACCCGCTCCGGCTGATCGACTGCAAGAAGGACGCCGCCCACCCGGCGCAGCAGACCGCCCCTGTGGGGCTCGACTACCTCTGCGACGACTGCCGGAGCCATTGGGAGGGCCTCCTGGGCCACCTGGAGGCGATGGGGATCCCGTACCAGATCGACACCCGCATCGTGCGGGGGCTCGACTACTACACGAAGACGGTCTTCGAGGTGCTCCACCCGAAGCTGGGGGCCCAGTCCACCCTGTGGGGAGGGGGCCGCTACGACGGTCTGATCGAGGTGGTGGGCGGGAAGCCCACCCCGGGCGTCGGCTTCGGCATGGGCATGGAGCGGGTGCTGATGGTCCTGGAGGAGGAGGGGCTGACCGCCCCGTTCGAGGGCCGGCCCCGGCTGGACGCCTTCGTGGTCACCCTCGGCGACGCGGCCCGGCCCGTGGGGCTCAGGCTCCTCTACGAACTCCGCGCGGCGGGGCTGTCGGCCGACATCGACTACCTGGGCCGCAGCATGAAGGCGCAGATGAAGTACGCGGGCAAGCAGAACAGCCGGTTTGTCGTCATCCTGGGCGAGGACGAGGTCCAGCGTGGCGTTGCATCCGTAAAGCACATGGACGAGGGCACACAGGAGTCCGTGCCGCTCGACCAGATCATCTCGCACTTGCGGAGGGCTGAACCATGAGCGAATCGATTCACGGCATGAAGCGGACGGTCTTCTGTGGCGAGGTCGCAGAGTCCCTGGTGGGCCAGGAGGTCATCGTAAACGGCTGGGTGCAGCGCCGGCGTGACCACGGCTCCCTGATCTTCGTGGACCTCCGGGACCGCACGGGCGTGGTGCAGGTGGTCTTCGACGAGGAGGAGTGCGGCGCCGAGGTCTTCGCCAAGGTGGAGCAGGTCCGCTCCGAATACGTGCTGGCCGTGCGGGGCCGGCTGACCCACCGGGCGCCCGAGGCGGTGAACCCCAACATCCCCACGGGCCGGTTCGAGATCCGGGCCCACGACCTGCGCATCCTCAACCCGGCCAAGACGCCGCCCTTCTATATCCAGGACGACGTCGACGTGGACGAGACCGTCCGGCTCAAGTACCGCTACCTGGACCTGCGCCGGCCGGAGATGCAGCGCAACCTGATCCTCCGCCACCGGGTCACCAAGGCAGTGCGGGACTTCTACGACGAGAACGGGTTCCTTGAAATCGAGACCCCGATGCTCACCAAGTCGACCCCCGAGGGGGCCCGCGACTACCTGGTGCCCTCCCGGGTGAACCCGGGCAAGTTCTACGCCCTGCCCCAGTCGCCGCAGATCTTCAAGCAGCTCTGCATGGTCTCGGGCCTGGAGCGGTACGTGCAGATCGTCCGCTGCTTCCGTGACGAGGACCTGCGGGCAGACCGGCAGCCGGAGTTCACGCAGATCGACGTGGAGATGTCGTTCGTCGAGCGCGAGGACGTGCTGGGCATGACGGAGCGCATGGTGGCGCGGGTCTTCCGCGAGGCCCTCGGCATCGAGGTGCCCACGCCCTTCAAGCGGCTGACCTACGCCGAGGCGATGGCCCGGTACGGCTCCGACAAGCCCGACCTGCGCTTCGGCATGGAGCTGGTGGACCTCTCCGACCTGGCGGCGGGCTGCGGCTTCAGCGTCTTCCGCAGCGCGGTCGAGGCCGGCGGCCAGGTGAAGGGCATCAACGCCAAGGGCTGCGGCGGCTACTCCCGCAAGGAGATCGACGAGCTCGGCAACTTCGTGAAGACCTACAAGGCCAAGGGCCTGGCCTACATCATCGTGGGCGAGAACGGCGAGGTCCGCTCCTCCTTCACGAAGTTCCTCACCGAGGCCGAGACGGCGGAGATCATCCGCCGGCTGGAGGGCGAGCCCGGCGACCTGCTGCTCTTCGTGGCCGACCAGCCCGCCGTGGTGGCGGCGGCCCTGGGTGCGCTGCGGGTCGAGATGGGGGGCCGCCTGGGCCTCCGGAAGCCCGGCGAGTTCAACCTGCTCTGGGTCGTCGACTTCCCGTTGCTGGAGTGGGACGAGGAGGAGAACCGCTTCGTGGCGGTCCACCACCCGTTCACCTCGCCCCATCCCGAGGACCTGGAGAAGGTGTTCAAGGAGGGGGCGACCCGGGAGGAGCTGGCCGCGATCCGGGCCAACGCCTACGACCTGGTGCTGAACGGGGTCGAGCTGGGCGGCGGGTCGATCCGAATCCACCAGCGGCACCTGCAGAACCGCATGTTCGAGCTGCTGGGCTTCACGCCGGAGGAGGCGCAGATGAAGTTCGGCTTCCTGCTCGACGCCTTCGAGTACGGCGCCCCGCCCCACGGCGGCATCGCCTTCGGCCTCGACCGGTTCGTGATGCTGCTGGCCGGCCGCCAGTCGATCCGGGACGTGATCGCCTTCCCGAAGACGGCGAAGGCCACCGACCTGATGACCGACGCCCCGAGCGAGGTGTCGGAGAAGCAGCTCCGGGAGCTGAGCATCCGCACGACGGTGTAGTGAAACCGTGGGCCGGCGTGATTGCCGGTCCACGGTTTCGCTTTATACGCTCGCGACCGTGTTGCGGGACCTGGTGGCATGCCTCCGCCCAGTGGGTCTGAGGCAGGTAACGGGCGGCAGGGGGGTGTGCTGCTTGAACCAGCCCCGTTCGCCGTCTTGAGGCGCCGTGGAGAACACGTTCTACAGTGAGGGTCTGGATGACTTATACGTGAAAGAGCAATATTCGGCAGGAAGTCGCGGCCGGGGCCGCCGAACAACCAGGAGAATGGGGCCTGCGGTGCGGAACGGCGCTGAACGGCCGGACGGCTCAGGCGAGAGGCGCGCAAGGCAGCACAGGTCCCCCACACTGCGACGGGAGGGGAATCGATGGACGAGATCCGCATCCGCATGGCCCGGCCGTCCGACGCGGAGGCCTTCGCCGAGATCATGACGCAGCCGCAGGTCTACTACGGGACGCTGCAGCTGCCGCACACGACCCCGGAGTCGTGGCGGAAGCGCCTGGAGGGGAACGACCCCAACTACGACTACGTCCTGGTGGCCGAGGTGGACGGCAAGGTGGTCGGCAACCTCGGGCTGCACCGCAGCCGGCGGCCCCGGAACGCGCATGTAGCCGTTCTCGGCATCTCCGTCCACGACGCCTACCAGGGCCGCGGCATCGGCAGGGCGCTGCTGACCGCCGCGATCGACGCGGCGGACCGCTGGCTCAACATCCTGCGCATCGAGCTTGAGGTGTACACCGACAACGAGAGGGCCATCAAGCTCTACGAGTCCCTCGGCTTCGTGATCGAGGGACGGAAGCGGATGAACGCCTTCCGCGACGGCCAGTACGTGGACTCGTACGTGATGGCCCGCATCCGGCCATGAGCAGGCGCGTCATCAAGCCTCCCCGTCTCCGCCCCGGCGACCTGGTGGGCGTCGTCGCCCCGTCAAGCCCGGTCGTGACCCGCCGGGAGGAGGTGGAGGCCGCGATCAGGCGGCTGGAGGCGTTCGGGTTCCGTGTGCGTACAGGGGAGCACCTCTGGGGCCGGGTCGGGGTCCGGGCCGGCAGCCGGGAGGCGCAGCTGGCGGATCTGCACGCCATGTGGTCCGACCCCGCGGTGAAGGCGATCTTCTGCGCCACCGGCGGGATCACGGCCATCACGCTGGTGGACGGGCTCGACTACGACCTGGTCGCCCGCAACCCCAAGGCGTTCATCGGCATGAGCGACATCACTATTCTGCAGGCTGCGCTGCTCCGCCGGGCCGGACTCGTGACCTTCCACGCATCCTGTCTGGCCGAGGGTCTGGGTTCGCCTGACGCCGAGCAGGAGGGGCCCCACCTGCTGCGGGTGCTGACCGATCCGCGACCCCCGGGACCGCTGCCCGAGTGGGCGGGGGAGGTCCGGGTGGTGAAGGGGAGCCGGGGCGACGCCGTGCGCGGCCGGCTGGTCGGCGGCTCCTGGAACTGCATGCTCCACCTGCTGGGCACGCCCTACTGGCCCGACACCGACGGGGCGATCCTCTTCCTGGAGGGGGTCAACCTGGCCACATCGGCAGTCCTGCGCGGGCTGGCCCAGCTCCGGCTCGCGGGGGCGCTGGACGGGGTGGCTGCCATCCTCTTCGGGCACATGGAGGGCTGCTTCCCCGACCGGTCCTCGCCGGCGGAGAGGCTGGCCCTGGCCGTGGAGCAGGCGCTGGGCGACCTGGACCTGCCCGTCTGCCAGACCGAGGCGTTCGGCCACTGCGTGCCCAACGTCACGTTGCCCGTCGGGTCGATGGCGTCCATTCAGGACGGGCGGCTGGTGCTGGAAGAGGGTGCGGTGGTCTGACGGTCGGTCTGTTTCAACGTTGCGAAGATCAGACGCTGTATGTATCAACGGAGGTTGCTTGGGATGGCAAGACCTCGACAACGGGGTAGACGACTCGAAGCGGACTTCACGGAGGATACAGTAGCTCTCGTCATTGACAGCTATCTTGCGGTGGCATCTTTCCCGCACTGTGGGCTGACGGTGGAACTATTCAGTCGACGTTGGGAAAGAAGATTGGGTGCGGACGCCCGAATCACGGGTTTCATGCCGTTCTACATGCAGTTCAAGAGACCATCCGCCTACCCTGGCGATAGCCGCGCGAAGGTTGTTCTTGATCGCAAGCGACTAAATCCCCCCCTTACGACAATGCCTCAGACCTTCTTCTTTGAGCTGCGAAACAAGAGGACTGGTCAGGCAGACTATCAACATAACATCCTGTACCGGTTGCGCCAGCGTCTGGTCCGCTGGGGACTTGGCGATGCGGCATACGTCTGCCCCTTATTCTTGGAGCGAGAGGCATATCGTTTTCATATGTATCTTTGCGCTCTGAGGCTGTGGACCAGGTTCGGAACGCTGGTGCCTGTCTCTCTGGGCGGTGTAGTCATAATGGATGGTGGGACAGCTAGCTTCAGTAACATTCCAATCCTAAGCGAACATGTTAGCATTCCTCCACACAAGCCTGTGACTACGGCAGATCACTGCTACAGTTTCTTGCCTACTGGAAATGAGATCTGCTTTCACTCGCCCGAGCAGGTCACTCAGGAACCCATGAAACTTGATCGGTGGCTTGATGACCTCCTTAGCAACACTGCCGGACAGCAGCGACTCATATTGAGAGAGGAAGCTAAGTCCACTCTTCGACAACTACTGGAGCCAACTCAAGATGATGATGCTCTTCCCTACCCACAGGATCTACTTGCCAATCGCGACGATATCGAATCTTGGTTGGCATGGGGTGACTACCTGTGGTCTGAGTACGAAATACAGCAGTATGCATTCGTTAGATGGGAAGATTGACGCAAGTCATCTCATCGCGCCCGGTCCTGTCCACGCGGGGCCGGGCGCATTTTTCCCGCGGATTTTTAACTTAGAATGAGACTAATTTGCAGGCATTCGCCTGGGGTGCGTCGAATCTTATTCCTAGTGGCTCTGTTCAGAATACCGAGCCCGTAGAGAGGAGGAAACACCATGAGCGAGGAGCGCAAGTGCCCCGCGACGGGGGCCCACCGGGGCACGACCAACCAGGACTGGTGGCCCAACCAGCTCAACCTGCGGATCCTGCACCAGCACTCGTCCAAGTCGAACCCGATGGGCGAGGACTTCGACTACCGGGCGGAGTTCCAGAAGCTCGACTACTGGGCGCTGAAGGAGGACCTCCGCAAGCTGATGACCGAGTCGCAGGACTGGTGGCCGGCGGACTTCGGCCACTACGGCCCGCTGATGATCCGCATGGCGTGGCACAGCGCGGGCACCTACCGCATCGGCGACGGGCGCGGCGGGGCGGAGTCCGGCACCCAGCGCTTCGCGCCGCTGAACAGCTGGCCTGACAACGCCAACCTGGACAAGGCCCGCCGGCTGCTCTGGCCGATCAAGCAGAAGTACGGCCGCAGGATCTCCTGGGCCGATCTCATGATCCTCGCCGGCAACGTCGCCCTGGAGTCCATGGGCGTGAAGACCATCGGCTTCGCCGGCGGGCGCGCGGACGTCTGGGAGCCCGAGGAGGACATCTACTGGGGCAAGGAGCGGGAGTGGCTCGGCGACGAGCGCTACAGCGGCGACCGCGAGCTGGAGAACCCCCTCGCCGCCGTGCAGATGGGCCTGATCTACGTCAACCCCGAGGGGCCCAACGGCGAGCCCGATCCGCTCAAGGCCGCCCGGGACATCCGCGAGACCTTCCGGCGCATGGGGATGAACGACGAGGAGACCGTCGCCCTGATTGCCGGCGGCCACACCTTCGGCAAGACCCACGGCGCCGGGGATGCCTCCCTGGTGGGTCCGGAGCCCGAGGCCGCCCCGATCGAGGAGCAGGGGCTGGGCTGGATCAGCAGGCACGGCACCGGCAAGGGCGCCGACACCATCACCAGCGGCATCGAGGTCACCTGGACCTCCACGCCGACCAAGTGGACCAGCAACTTCCTGTGGAACCTCTTCGGCTACGAGTGGGAGCTGACCAAGAGCCCGGCCGGCGCCTGGCAGTGGCGGCCGAAGCACGGCGCGGGGGCCGGCACGGTGCCCGACGCCCACGACCCCGAGAAGCGGCACGCTCCGGGCATGCTGACCACCGACCTCGCCCTGCGCTTCGACCCGGTCTACGAGAAGATCGCCCGCCGGTTCCTGGAGAACCCGGACGAGTTCCACGACGCCTTCGCCCGGGCCTGGTTCAAGCTCACCCACCGCGACATGGGCCCGCGCACCCGGTACCTGGGCCCCGAAGTGCCCAAGGAGGAGTTCATCTGGCAGGATCCCATCCCCCTCTGCGACCACGAGCTCATCGACGAGGCTGACATCGCCGCCCTCAAGGCGCGGATCCTGTCCACGGGGCTGTCCATCCGGGAGCTGGTCGCCACCGCCTGGGCCTCGGCCTCCACCTTCCGGGGCTCCGACAAGCGGGGCGGCGCCAACGGCGCCCGCATCCGGCTCGCGCCGCAGCGGGACTGGGAGGTCAACGAGCCGCACCAGCTGCGGCCGGTGCTGGAGACCCTGGAGGGCATCCAGCACGAGTTCAACAGCAGGCAGACCGGCGGCAAGCGGGTCTCGCTGGCCGACCTGATCGTCCTGGGCGGCTGCGCCGGCATCGAGCAGGCGGCGAAGAACGCCGGATTCGAGATCACGGTGCCCTTCAGCCCCGGGCGGATGGACGCGTCGCAGGAGCAGACCGACGTGGAGTCCTTTGCGGTCCTGGAGCCGGTGCACGACGGGTTCCGCAACTACATGAAGGGGAACTTCGACGTGCCGGCCGAGCACCTGCTGGTGGACCGGGCTCAGCTGCTCACGCTGACCGCACCGGAGATGACGGTGCTCATCGGCGGGCTGCGGGTGCTGGACATCAACCACGGCGGCTCCAAGCACGGCGTCTTCACCGACCGGCCTGGCGCCCTCACCAACGACTTCTTCGTCAACCTGCTCGACATGCGCATCAAGTGGAACGCCACCGACGATCCCAACGTCTTCGAGGGCCGCGACCGGGCGACGGGCGAGCTGCGCTGGACGGGCACCCGGGTCGACCTGATCTTCGGCTCCAACTCGCAGCTGCGGGCCATCGCCGAGGTCTACGCCAGCGCCGATGCCCAGGAGAAGTTCGTGCACGACTTCGTCAAGGCGTGGAACAAGGTGATGATGCTCGACCGCTTCGATCTGCTGGTGAAGCAGTAACCCCACACTGACCCGGCCGCCCGGGCGGTTCCGCCGCCCGGGCGGCCGGGCACTGTCTGCGCCACCCGCTGGAACGCGCGCGTGTGTGCACGCCCGCAGCGAGGCTTTCCCCCGCTGCGGAGGAAGGCGGACATCATCCGGCGTATTCAGCCACCAGGGTGATGTGCCATGCCCAAGCTCCACCGCCTCCATTGGATTGACGCACAGGTCCGCGCCGGCCGCTACCCCAACGCCAGGACCCTGGCCGCCGCCTTCGGCATCTCGCACCGCCAGGCGCTGCGCGACTTCGAGTACATGCGCGACTCGCTGGGTGCACCCCTGGTCTACTCAGCTGCGCACCGAGGGTTCACCTACGGCGAGTCCCCTTTTGTGCTGCCGGGTCCTTACGTGACGGAGACCCAGCAGGCTGCCCTGGGGCACCTCGCACGGTATTACGAAGCCGTCGCCGAGCACGACAGGGATGCGGGGCCGGTCTACGCCGACCTGGCCGGGCTCTTCCGCCGGCTGAGCGGGCTCGGCTCGGCCCCCGCCCGCGCCGCCCGGGGCGCAGAGCAGCCCCTGCCGCTGGTCCCGTACCGGGCAATCCTCGCCGGGCCTTCGCGGCCCGCCCCGCTGCAACCCTTCTACCGGGGCAGGGCGCCTGACGGGAAGCTGATCGTTGAGTTCCACGACCCCGACGCCTTCCTGTGCGCCCTCTGGGACGCCCCGGGTTGTCGCATCGAGTCGCCCCGCTGGCTGCGGGAGCGCTTGAGGGTCCGGGCCGAGCGAATCGTGGCCGACAACCGTGATATGACACGCCACGTCACACCAGCGGCGGTAAACCTGTCTCAGGAGCCCGGGATGGCTCCGGGCAGCAAGTCGGAGAGGAGAATGGCGATGGAGAAGAGGCGCGGCGCCGTTGGCGCACGGTTCGTCGAGGGCTGGATGAGCTACGTCGGGGCCGTGCAGGGCGTCCTGGACGCCGCCGGCATGGGGCCGTGGGAGTACTGGCGGCTGATGGGCGAGACCGGCATGGCGTTTCACCTGGTGATGCACGAGACCTGCTGCATCAGCTCGGTCACCGTGTACGACTGGATGAACACCCACTCGGCGGCGATGAGCCGCATCGGCGTCCTGTCGGAGGTGTACCAGGCGCTGCCCGGAACCCCCACCTACGACGCGGCCTGCCGGCGGGCAGTGGTGAACATCCGGGAGTCGATCGACAACGGGGTCGGCGTGGTGCTCTGGGGCGTGGACACCGGCGAGTTTGGGGTGGTCCACGGGTACGACGACGAGGACGGCGTGCTGCTGACCAGCGGCTGCTGGGGCTCCAGGGGCAGGCCGATCCTGTACGAGAACATCGGGCGCACCTTCCCCGGCGCGCCGGTCCTGCACTACCAGATCATGCTGGAGCGGGTGCCCACCGACGAGCGGCAGACGGCCCGCAGCGCCCTGCAGCACTACGTGGACCTGATGGACCGTCCGGGCCACATCGCCCCGGGGTACCGCGCGGGGCTCCTGGCCTACGACAACTGGATCCAGGGGCTGCAGACCGAGGGCTTCAGCGGGACGGGCTGCCGGTACGCCACCTTCGTCTACACCGAGGCCAGGGAGTGCGCCGCCCGCTACGTCGCCCACCTGGCCGGGGCGGATCCTGCACTGAAGCCGGCGGCGGACGCTTTCCGCCGCACGGCCGAGATCTACGGGCGCATGATGAAGGTCCTGGGTCAGGACCTGTCTGACCCGTCGCCGCTGGAGGCGCCGGTCAGCGCCGAGCAGGCAGCCGCGCTGGTCCCCCTGCTCAGGGAGGCGAAGCAGAGCGAGGCCGAGACGGTGGCGCTCGTGCAGCGGTACCTGGAGACAAGCGCATGACGGAATGGGAAGGGCCTGTCCCCGTGCCTGACGCACGGGTGCGCAGGCCCTTTCCCGTTCTGGACGCACGGGTGCGCATGCCCTTTCCCGTTCTGGACGCTGCCCTTTCCCTTTCTGGACGCACGGGTGCGCAGGCCGTTCCCGTGCTGCACGCACGGCGCTGCGCACCCCCTTTGCCGTGCGCGGTGATGTGCGGTCCATCCCGTACTCTGCACGCCCTGGTGCGCCGGCCCCGCCTCCCTGATGAGCGCACGGTTACGAACGCCCTTTACCGGCCGGCCGGCACTTGACACCTCGATCCTCCAGTCGTACGATAAAACCAAAAACCAAAACGGATTTTCGTTCACAGAATGGGAGGCTGATGCCCTTGCCTACCCCGTTCACCGCAGAGGAGCGCGCCTCCATCCGCCGGCAGCTGCTGGAGTCGGGGCGCAGTCTCTTCACCACGGTGGGCCTGAAGAAGACCACCCTGGAGGATCTCGTCCGCCCCATCGGCATCGCCAAGAGCACGTTCTACGCCTTCTTCGACTCCAAGGAGGCCCTCTACCTGGAACTGCTGGCCGAAGAGGCGCCAGGCGTGGAGCAGCAGGTCATGCCGGCGCTCTCGGCCGGACTCCCGGCTAGGGAGGCCATCGCCCAGTTCCTCACCCGGCTGTTGGCGGTCTACGAGAGCAACTCGCTGACCCGGCGCCTCCTGACGCACCCGGACGAGCTGGCGATGGTGGCCCGCCGGGTCCCGCGCGAGGCTTTCAGCGCGAAGCTGAAGGGCGTGGCGCAGCCGCTGGCGTCATACATCCGACAGGCGCAGGCGCGGGGCGAAGTGGTGGACGGGGACCCCGAGGTGCTGGCCGGCGTCATCCAGGCCGTGACGCTGCTGAGCCTGCACCGGGAGACCATCGGTGCGGAACGCTACCCGGCGGTGATGGCCGCACTGGTCACCGCCGTCGCATCCGGACTCACGAGGGGGCCCGGTCGATGAAGTTCGTCATCCTGGCCACCGGAACCCGGGGAGACGTCCAGCCCTTCGTCGCCCTGGCGCAGGGCCTCGCCGGCGCCGGTCACGAGGCGGTGCTGGCGGCGCCCGGCAGCTTCGAACCGTTCGCCCGGGGTCACGGGGTCAGCTTTCATCCGATGGGGAGCGACTACGCGGCCCTGCTGGAATCGCCGGAGGGGAAGGCGGCTCTGGGCGGAAACCCGGTGAAGATGGTGCAGGTGCTCCGGCAGACCGTCTTCCCCATGATGCGCCGGATGCTGGATGACGCCTGGGAGGCGGCGCAGGGGGCCGGGGCGGTCATCTATCATCCGAAGGCGCTGGCGGGGGTCCACCTGGCGGAGCGACTCGGGGTGCCCTGCTTCATCGGCGCCCCGGTTCCGGTGGTGGTGCCGACTGCGGCATTTCCGGCGCCGGCCTTCGTGGGACGCAGCCTTGGCGGCCCGCTCAACCGGCTCACGTACTACGCCGTGCGGTCGGGCAGCCGCCCGTTCCGGGGGATGATCGACGAGTGGCGCCGGACCCGGCTCGGCCTCGGCCCGCGCCGTGAGGGCGAGTACACGCACCGCGGGCGGCCGGTCCCCGTACTCCACGCCTTCAGCCGGCACGTGGTGCCCCCGCCGGCCGACTGGCCGCCGGAGGCGATCGTCACGGGCTACTGGTTCCCCCGGCCGGCACGGGAGTGGGCGCCGCCGCCTGCCCTGACCGCCTTCCTGGAGGCGGGCCCGCCCCCGGTCTACGTGGGGTTCGGGTCGATGAGCGGCATCGACCGGGAGGGCATCAACCGGATGGTCGTCGCTGCCCTGGCCCGGGCCGGGATGAGGGGAGTCCTGGCCACCGGGACCGGCGAGGCTCCTGCGCCCCTTTCCGACACCGTCCTGGCCATTCCCGGTGCCCCGCACGACTGGCTCTTCCCCCGGATGGCCGCCGTCGTGCACCACGGCGGTGCCGGCACCACCGCGGCAGGACTGGCGGCAGGCAGGCCGACGGTGATCTGCCCCGCCACGACGGATCAGCCGTTCTGGGGCCACATCGTGCACCGGCTGGGCGTCGGCCCCGCCCCGATCCCCCGGAGGCAGCTCACCGCCGAGCGGCTGGCGGAGGCGGTTCGGGCCGCGACCGGAGACCCGGAGATGCAGCGCCGGGCCGCCGCCCTGGGCGAGGCGATCCGGGCGGAGGACGGCGTCGCACAAGCGGTGGCGGAGATCCTGCGGCGGGTCGGTGCACTGGCCGGATGAAAGCTGGTCGAACGTGAGGCCGGCGCGGGGGCTGCGGTGGAGATGGCATCTTCGCCCGGAGGGACGGCCTGCTCAGCCCGTCGTCCAGCGGTACGCAGAGGAGGAGTAGAGGATGAGTCAACCGATTCCGTGGGAGGGATTCCACCACATCGCACTGGTCACCCCAGATCTGGACGCCACCATTGCTTTCTACGGCGGCGTGCTCGGGATGCAGGTCGGTGAGATCCGCGTCGGCGGGGGTGTGCTGCCGCAGCGGCACTGCTTCATCCGCCCGGGCGACTCGGTGCAGACCTGGGGCCTGCACTTCTTCGAGAACCCGTCCGCCCAGATCCACCGGCTGACGATGGAGCAGCTCCAGCAGGGCGGGTTCATCCCCGGCGCGCTGCAGCACATCGCCTTCTCGCTGCCCGATGCCAGGGCCGCCGAGGCGCTGCGGCAGCGGCTGCGGGAGCATGGCGTGGAGGTCACGCCCACCGGTACCATCGGCCCCATCCAGAACATGCTGTTCTTCGACCCGCACGGCATCCTGCTGGAGGCGACGTGGCCGCGGGTGGAATGAGAGGCGCCGGGGAGACAACGGTGCTGATGCGATCGGGCTGGCCGGCCTTGTGCCGACCAGCCCGATCAGTTGTGCGCGCTTGTGACCCTGGCGGACTCAGGACCTTCGAAGAATGAAGTAGTACCCGTCCCCAGCCTCTGACGCGAGCCCCCGCGGCATCGTGCTACCCTACGTCTGGACGACGATCCGGAGCCGCTGCACGTTCTTGGATGACCATCCGGCCTCTTCCCAGGGTCCTGGATGCCAGCTGAATTCTTGCCACTTCACGTCTGAACGACCGCCCGGTGCCTTCCCCGGTCCCCGGATGCCAGCTGAACCCGGGATACTTGACACGTGAAGTGTCACTTTTTCGCAGCCTCCAGCGCAGTGCCCTGCGGATTTCTGCCACTTTACGTGTGAACGACCGCCCGGCGCCATTCCAGGTCGTTGGATCCCGGCAAGCCACGGCACAGTTGACACGTGAAGTGTCACTTTTCCGCAGCCTCCAGCGCAGCACCCTGCGGATTTTGTGCCACTTCACGTCTGAACGACTGGCAGGCGCCTTTCCAGGTCGTTGGATCCCGGCTGGCCACGGGCTAATTGATAGGTGAAGTGTCGCTTTTCTGCAGCCTCCAGCGCAGCGCCCTGCGGATTTTCTGCCACTTTACGTGTGAACGACCGCCCGGTGCCTTCCCCGGTCCCCGGATGCCGGCGAACCCGGGATACTTGACATGTGAAGTGTCACTTTTCCGCAGCCTTCAGCGCAGTGCCCTGCGGATTGTTTGCCACTTCACGTCTGAACGACCGCCCGGTGCGTTCCCCGGTCCCCGGTTGCCAGCTGAACCCGGGACAGTTGACACGTGAAGTGTCACTTTTCTGCAGCCTCCAGCGCAGCGCCCTGCGGATTTTCTGCCACTTTACGTGTGAACGACCGCCCGGTGCCTTCCCCGGACCCCGGATGCCGGCTGAGCCCGGGACACTTGACACGTGAAGTGTCACTTTTCCCGCAGCCTCCAGCGCAGCACTCTGCGGATTTCTGCCACTTCACGTCTGAACGACAGCCCGGCGCCTTCCGGTCCCTGGGCTGTCGGCTGAAGTTCCTGTCACAGTTCCGCCCGAATGCGCCCGGCCAGGTCGTCGAGGACAGCGCGGGGCTGGGGCGGCGGAAGGTGCCCCGGGTAGACCTGGAACAGTCCGTCCCCCGGGCGTCGGGGGAAGAGGTGGAAGTGGACGTGGTAGATCTCCTGACCAGCCGCCTCGCCGTTGTTCTGAAACACGTTGAGATCGGTCACCCCGAACGCCGCCCGGATCGCCCGGCTCACGGCGGCGATGGTCTGGCCGAGGCGGCCGGCCAGGTCGCTGTCCAGGTCGAAGACCTGCTCCACGTGCCGCTTCGGGATCACCA
The DNA here is from genome assembly GCF_017874315.1 of Symbiobacterium terraclitae. Taxonomy (NCBI): domain Bacteria; kingdom Bacillati; phylum Bacillota; class Clostridia; order Eubacteriales; family Symbiobacteriaceae; genus Symbiobacterium; species Symbiobacterium terraclitae. The sequence continues at coordinate 84,307 of NZ_JAGGLG010000011.1, forward strand.
GCACGTGCCCCGGGTTCGCCTGGCGGATGTTCATGAACGCCAGGGTGTACGGATCCTCGTACACCCGGCTGGCCTCCCCGCCCGTGGCGATCCGGCAGAAGAGGCACTCGGCCCGGGTGCGCCGGGCGCGCTCGACCAGCCCGCCCAGCTCGTTGTCCGGCGCGTCGGCCAGCGCGAGCAGGGTCTCATAGGGGTCGCCGGGCAGGGCGAAGTACTCGGCGAAGGCGGGCTCCGTCTTCAGGCCCCCCGCCTTGAGCCGGCGGATCTCCTCCGCTGCCCCGGGGCCGGCGAGGGCAAGCAGGCGCGCCTCCGCCGCCATGTGGCGCCAGGCATGGTTCTCCCGGGAGGGCATCGGCTGCCCGAAGACTTCCACCGGGAGGTCCCCGTAGCGGAAGCCGCAGATGACGGCGGGCAGGCCGTGCTTCACCGCGGATCGCACCGCGAACCCGGGCAGGTGACCGTACGCCTCGGTCAGGGTGCGCCCGAACGCCTCGCCGTCGTGCACCTCACAGATGATGTCAAGGTCGCTGCCCGGGACGTTCAGGTCCAGGGGGAAGGTTCCCGCCAGCACCGGATCGTAGGGCGCCAGCACCTCCATGATCCGCAGCTCCTGCAGCGCGGCGTACGCCTGCCGCTGTGCGGCCGTCCCGCTGCGCAGGTCCACCCAGTTGATCACCCGTTCCAGCCTCCCCGCTCGGCACGTCACATCTGGTTTGCTTCGACAGAGAGGCCTGCTGTCCTACTGACGCACACGATTCGGCGTCCCCGGCCCTGGGCCAACGTACAGGGCAGTCGCTCGTCGCAGGTGGACGGCCGGAGATGGGGACCCGCGCATCGGCGGCCCGGCTGGCGGGCCGTACAGGAGCAATGCCGGCGATACACATAAGGAACAGCCCCCGCACGGGGGCTGTCCCGTCACACCCGCGGTCGTTCATCCGCCGGTGACACCGGCTCGGGTTCGAACCGTTCGGGGGCTGCGGGCCGCCGGTCCCACGGCGTGCCCAGGGCGGGCAGCAGGTACCGGTCGAGGCCCCAGAAGCCCGCAACCTTCCAGGCCAGCAGCAGCAGGATCGCCAGGGTGAAGAGTACCGGGTTGGTGCTGGCAGAGCCCGCCAACATGAAGTTGAAGTTCATGAAGGCCCCGAAGAAGGCGGCGAAGCCCGTCAGCAGGCCGAGGATCAGCGCCACGCCGACCACCACCTCGCCCACGGCCACCAGTTTGGCGAACCAGGTGTAGTGACCGCCTTCCAGGAGCATGCTGAGGAAGTCGCGGTACCAGCCGTAGGCGATTGCGGGCTTGGCCGGCGGTTCCGGCACCGCCACCGCCCGGGTCCAGTATCCCTGCAGTGCGGTGCCGCCGTTCATCCAGGCCGGGTCCGTGACCTTGTGCCACCCCGCCTGCAGCCACTGCCAGCCCAGGTAGAGCCGGGCCAGGAGCCAGATCCAGGCCGAGGAAGTGCTGTCGAACAGGAATCGAGCCAGCGGCGGATCCTGAATCGTCCGCTGGTGCACACCGAATCCCTCCTTTCCCAACTTATATGACTTTCTGTTGCCGAAAGTCTATTTGATTATTCATTGAGCGTATAGCGACTTCCTGCCCTCGCGTTCAATGTCGGTCGCCCTGCATAGGATGACCAGGGAGGGTGACCGTCATGTACCTTTCCCTGTTTGACCTCATGCGGCGGCAGCGGCAGCTGATGCGCGCCGAGGTCCCGCCGCTCACCCCGTGGTGGGAGGAGGACGACCACTCCCTGACGGTCCGGTTCCGCACCACGGGCCTTGACCCGCAGTCCGTCCAGGTGCAGGTGAGCGAGTTCGCCCTCGCCATCTCCGGCCACCGCACCCGGGAGGAGCGGCTGGAGGGTCCGGGCTTCTTCCGGTTCAACGCCACGGCGGGCGCCGTGGCCCGGTCGTTCCCGCTGCCGTGCCGGGTCGTGCCCGGCGCCGCGACGATGGCCTGGCGTTCGCCGGACGAGCTGGAAGTTCGGCTCACAAAAGCATGAGCCCCGGCCATAACGCCGGGGCCGTGCGCTGTCAAGGCTTGTGTTCACGCGCGCGGCGCGCTATCATGAGAACCGGAGAGAGCACACAAGCTATCAAGGCCTCCCGACCATGTGCGTGATCACCGGTACGAAATGACCTAACACACATGAGAAAGGGAGCCTTTATCCGATTGTGGCCTGAACGCCCCCCCGGTAGAGCCGTGGCCAGGGGACTCAGAAAGCGTCGGAGCGGGCACCCACCTGCTGGGAGCAGGTTCATTCTCTACCGGTCACACGGCATGGTGGGGCAAGCTGAGCGAAGGGCAGCGTTCCGCAAGGGGCGCTGCCCTTTTCAGGGTATGCTAGAGACGCCCTGGGTCCGTCCGCCTTTACAGCCCTCATTGCGATTGGGTAGAATAGGGATTGTTAGTTGGGTCTACATATGAAGGAGGTTGCGCCGTGGCCAGCGAGAAGGTAATTACGCTCTCGGCCGAGAACTGGGCCCGGGAGGTGGAGCAGTCGACTGAGCCCGTCCTGGTGGACTTCTGGGCCGTCTGGTGCGGTCCGTGCCGGATGATCGCCCCCGTGGTGGAGGAGATCGCCGCCGATTACGAAGGGCGCCTGAAGGTCGGCAAGCTGAATGTGGATGAGAACAACGAGTTGGCCGCACGCTACGGCGTGGTGTCGATTCCCACCCTGCTGGTGTTCAAGAACGGGCAGCCGGTGGAGCGCATCGTCGGCTTCCAGCCTAAGAAGGAGCTGGCTGCGAAGATCGACCGGGCCCTGGCATAGATCCACACCGGGCGACCCCCAGGCGGGTCGCTCATTTCTCATGGAGGCGAATGGAATGCGGCTGATCGATCTGCGCAGCGATACCGTAACCCGGCCCACGCCCGAGATGCGCAGGGCCATGTACGAGGCCGAGGTCGGCGACGACGTCTACGGCGAGGACCCCACGGTCAACCGGCTCCAGGAGCGGGCCGCCGAACTGCTGGGAAAGGAGGACGCCCTCTTCGTGCCCACCGGCACCCAGGGCAACCAGGTGGCGGTGCTCACCCACACCCGCCGGGGTGAGGAGGTCATCGTCGAGGCGGAGGCCCACGTCTACATCTACGAGGTGGCCGGCATCGCCGCCCTTTCCGGCTGCCAGGTGAAGCCCGTGCCGGGCGTGAACGGCGCCATGGACCCCGAGGCGGTGGCCGCGGCCATCCGCGAGGACAACGTGCACTACCCCCGCACCGGCCTGGTCTGCGTGGAGAACACCCACAACCGCTCCGGCGGCTGCGTCGTGCCAACGGAGAACATCGCGGCCGTCGCCGGGGCGGCCCACCGGCGGGGCATCCCCGTGCACATGGACGGCGCCCGCATCTTCAACGCCGCCGTCGCCCTGGGCCGGCCGGCCGCCGAGCTGGTCGCCCCGGTGGACTCGGTGATGTTCTGCCTCTCCAAGGGGCTGGCGGCGCCGGTGGGGTCGCTGCTGGTGGGCAGCCGGGACTTCATCGCCGAGGCCCGGCGCCACCGGAAGCTCCTGGGCGGCGGCATGCGCCAGGCCGGCGTGCTGGCCGCGGCGGGCCTCGTCGCGCTGGAGCTGATGATCGACCGGCTGGCGGACGACCACGCCAACGCCCGCCGGCTGGCGGAGGGGATCAACGAGATCCCCGGCCTCGCCGTCGACATGGCCACGGTGCAGACCAACATGGTGCTCACGGAGGTCACCGACCCCCGCTGGACCGCCCCTGCCCTGGTGCAGGCGCTGCGGGAGGAGGGCGTGCTCTGCAACGCCACCGGTCCGCAGCACATCCGGCTCGTCACGCACAAGGACGTGACCGCGGCGGACGTGGAGATCGCCCTGGCCACGATCGACCAGGTCGTGAAGGCGGGGCCGCAGTAGGCAGATGGAAAGGGACGAACGCACGTTGACGGGCGTCGGACGGCAGACCGCCGCGGCTGGCGCCAAGCCGCGCCCCGGCCAGGCGGGTGCGACACCTGAGGGGGCCCCGCCGGAGCCGGGCGGCAGGCTCCGGCTCATCGCCACCGCCCCGATGGGGCTGGAGGCGGTGGTCGCCCGGGAGCTGAAGGGCCTGGGCTACGGCCAGCAGCAGGTCGAGAACGGGCGGGTCCGGTTCGCGGGCGAGGAACTGGCCGTCTGCCGCGCCAACCTCTGGCTGCGCACGGCGGACCGGGTGCTGGTGGAGATGGCGGAGTTCCCGGCCACCACCTTCGAGGAGCTGTTCCAGGGGGTGCGGGCCATCCCCTGGGAGGACTGGATCCCCGAGGACGGCCGGTTCATCGTCAACGGCCGCTCCCACCAGTCGCAGCTCTCCAGCGTGCCCGCCTGCCAGAAGGTGGCCGAGAAGGCGGTGGTGGAGCGGCTACGGCAGCGCTACCCCGTGGAGTGGTTCCCCAAGAGCGGCGCCCGGTACAGCATCGAGGTCTCGCTGTTGAAGGACGTGGTCACGGTCACGCTGGACACCACCGGGCCGGGGCTGCACAAGCGGGGCTACCGCAAGCTGGCGGCGGAGGCCCCGATCAAGGAGACGCTGGCCGCGGCGATGGTGCTGCTCTCCCGCTGGCACCCCGACCGGCCGCTGCTGGACCCCTGCTGCGGGTCGGGCACCATCCCCGTCGAGGCGGCGCTGATCGGCCACAACCTCGCCCCCGGCCTGCACCGCACCTTCGATGCCGAGGCCTGGGGGCGGATCCCGGCGCGCCTCTGGGAGGAGGCCCGGGAGGAGGCCTTCGACCTGGCCGACTACGACCGGCCGCTGGACATCCGCGGCTCGGACATCGATGCCGAAGTGCTGGAGCTGGCCCAGCACCACCTGCGGGCCGCCGGCCTCTCCCGGTCGGTCCGGCTGGAGCGCCGGCCGCTGCAGCAGGTCGAGAAGTACGCCTCCTACGGCTACCTGATCACCAACCCGCCCTACGGCGAGCGGATGGGGGAGCGGGAGGCCGTCGAGGAGCTCTATCGCGACCTCGGCCGGTTGGCCCGCCGGCTGGAGGACTGGTCGGTTTTCGTGATCACCGCGCACAAGGGGTTCGAGCGGTTCTTCGGCCGCCGGGCCGACCGGAAGCGCAAGCTCTACAACGGTCGCATCGAGTGCGACCTCTACCAGTTCGAGGGGCCCTACCACGGCCGCCGCGTCCCCGGGACGGGGGAGGAAAGCTCCGCGGAAGGCTGAGCGGGGACCAAGGAGGTGGCGCCATGGATCTCTTTTCGTGGGCCGCGGCCCAGGAGTCGGCGAAGAGCGCGCCGCTGGCCGCCCGCATGCGCCCGCAGAACCTGGATGAGTACGTGGGCCAGGAGCACCTGGTGGGCCCCGGCCGCTTCCTGCGCCGGGCGCTGGAGGCGGGGCAGCTGCCCTCCTGCATCCTGTTCGGTCCGCCCGGCACCGGCAAGACCACGCTCGCCCGTCTGGCTGCCCAGTACGTCAACGCCCACTTCGAGCAGCTCAACGCCGTGACCTCGGGGGTGCAGGACATCCGCCGCATCGTCGACGAGGCCCGGGCCCGCATGGGCCAGTACGGACAGAAGACCGTGGTCTTCATCGACGAGATCCACCGCTGGCGCAAGGACCAGCAGGATGCCCTCCTGCCCCACGTCGAGGAGGGGCTGATCACGCTGGTGGGGGCGACCACCCAGAACCCGCTGGTCTCGGTGAACGCGCCGCTGGTCAGCCGGACCCGCATCTTCGAGCTGAAAGCGCTCAGCGACCAGGACGTGGCCCGCCTGCTGGACCGTGCGCTGCGGACCCCGGGCCGGGGCCTGGGCAACTACAACGCCACGGTCACCCCCGAGGCGATGGAGCACCTGGTGCGCACCGCCGGCGGCGACGCCCGGGTGGCGCTCAACGCCCTGGAGCTGGCGGCGGTGCTCACGCCGCCCGACGCCCAGGGCCGCCGGGTGGTCACGCTGGAGGCGGCGGAGGAGGCCCTGCTGAAGCGGGCCGTGGTCTACGACCACGACGGGGACGAGCACTACCACGTGGCCTCCGCCCTGATCAAGTCGATCCGGGGTTCCGACCCCGACGCGGCGCTCTACTGGCTGGCCCGGATGATCTACGCCGGCGAGGACCCCCGGTTCATCGCCCGGCGCCTGGTGATCTCGGCCGCGGAGGACATCGGCCTCGCAGACCCCCAGGCCCTGGTGATCGCCCAGGCGGCCGCCGACGCGGTCTCGTTCATCGGCATGCCCGAGGGGCGCATCCCCCTCGCGGAGGCGGTGGTCTACCTCTGCTGCGCGCCCAAGTCCAACAGCGCCTACCTGGCCATCGACCGGGCGCTGGCGACGGTGGAGCGGGAGAAGACGCCGCCCGTGCCCAACCACCTGAAGGACACCGGCTACGGTTCGGGCGAGCGGCTCGGATACGGCAAGGGCTACCTGTACCCCCACGACTACCCCGGCGCGTGGGTGGCGCAGCGCTACCTGCCCGAGGGGGTGGAGGGTCCCTTCTGGGAACCGAAGCCCCTGGGGCGTGAGGAGGCCCTGGCCCGGGCGCTGCGGGAGCGCCGGTCGGGCGGGAACGGCGGGCAGCGCTGAGGGTGGGTGCGCTGACGATGCGGTGTGGGCGCACGGCGTGCTGACGGTGCCGTGGGTGCACGGTGCGACAGGTGCACGTGCGGCGGGGGACACGGCATGCCGGCGGTACCGCGGGTGCACGGTGCCATGGGTGCAGGTGCGGGAGGGGCCGGCAGCCGGTGTGGCGGGCACACTGCATGCTGACGGTATTGCAGTTGCACGGTGCCGTGCGTCCATCGCGCTGGGTCCGGCGCGGAAGGTACCGGCGATGGCACCAACGGCGGATATGGTCGCGTGACGCGTTGTGATAGGCTGAGAACGGGAGAGCCGCAGCTCAACCCCCGAGAGGAGGGCGTCTACCGTGGCACAGACCGTCATGACCGAGCGCGAGCGCATCGAGCAGGCCGTGACCCGCTTCTTCCACATGTGCAACACCCACTGCCCGGGGAACCTGGCCCCCCTGATGACAGCCGACGTGGAGCTGGCTGCCGAGCGGGAGGCCAGGGGGCAGGAGGACGTGCACAGCTACTTCGTCTGGCTCTGGCAGACCTACCCTGACCTCACCTTCCGGGTGGAGCACGTGATCGTGGACGGCACAGCTGCTGCCGCCGAGGTGACGTCGGAGGCGAAGGGGCTGCGCCTGCCCCGGTGCGTCGTCTTCAACTTCCGGGACGGCCTCATCCGCCGCATCAAGTGGTACTAGACCTGGACACCGCGCACGAGGCGGCCCCGCCGTTCGGCGGGGCCGCTTCAGGTTGCCGCACCGGGGGTGGAGCGTCCGGCCCCCCCGGCTGCGGGCTGCGTCGCCTGAGCCCCCACAGCCCCCCGCAGGGCAGGCAGGGCTGCCGGTGAGCGGCTCGCCCCGCACAGGAGCCAGGCGCCAATCGTGACCGGGTTCACATGTCGAAATGTCGAGAGCGAACGTCCGGAGGCGTCTTGATGAGCAAGAAGGCCATGGTTTACGGTCCGGCTACTCTGGAGAGAGTAGACACAAGTAACGCCAAAGCCTACAATATTAGCGGACATATTCGATAGGCGAAAGGAGGGGGCGTATGGCACTTCGGATCCTGCTGGTCGAGGACGATCCCGACATTCAGCGGATGGTGCAGCTCTCTCTGCAGTTCCAGGGAGGCCACGAGGTCAGCGTCGCCTCCGGCGGCAAGGAAGGGCTGGAGAAAGCCGAGCAGGAGAAGCCGGACCTGATTCTCCTGGACGTGATGATGCCGGAGATGGACGGCTACGAGACCTGCCGGCGGCTGAAAGCCAACCCGGCCACCGCCGCGATTCCGGTCGTGTTCCTGAGCGCCAGGGCGCAGCAGTCGGAGATCCAGAAGGGACGGGAGTTGGGTGCCATCGGGTACCTGGTGAAGCCCTTCGACCCGCTGACCCTCTCCAGCCAGCTGGAGGCGATGCTCCGGTCGTAGCTGCAACCCGGCCGCCGGCTGAAAAGGAGCGGTTTGGGCTTGGATGTCACCAAGATTCTCCAGGAGGTCTACTGGCACAGCCTGGACGGCATCGTCATCGCGGACAAGGACACCTACATCATCGACGTCAACCCCGCATACGAGCTGATCACCGGCTATTCCCGCAGCGAGCTGATCGGCCGGAAGACCAATATCGTCCGCTCCGGCCTCACCCCGCCCGAGGTCTACCGGGAGATGTGGTCGCAGCTGCGGACCCGCGGCCGCTGGGTGGGCGAGTTCATCAACCGGCACAAGAACGGCAACCTCTGGTACTCCTTCGTCTCGATCACGCGGATCGTGGACGAAGGGGGATCGGTGGTTGCCTATGTCGGTATTGCCCGGGACATCAGCGCCCGCAAGCAGATGGAGCAGCAGCTGCGCCAGAACCTCAAGGAGATCCAGTCGGCCCGGGAGCTGGCCGACGCCCAGGCCACGCGGCTCCGGGCGCTGCTCGACTCGGTGGGCGAGGCCATCATCATGTTCGACACCCAGGGGATCTGCGTGGTGGCCAACCACCAGGCCGGCGACATGCTGGGGCTGGCGGCGGAGGAGATCGTAGGGCGGTCGGTCCACGAGCTGCACTCGCTGACCCTGCGCTCCCTGGGCGCCAGCGGCGCCTTCCTGTGGAACCCGGGCCCCGACGGCGGGCCGCCCATCGAGCTGGAGACCACCGTCATCGAGACCCGCGAGGAGCGGCCGCGGGTCTTCCACGAGTTCGCCGCCCCCGTGCAGGACGACGCAGGCCGGGTGATCGGCCGCATCTACGTCTACCGCGACATCACCAAGGAGACCGAGCTGGACCGGATGAAGACCGAGTTCATCGCCACGGTCTCCCACGAGCTCAGGACGCCCATGACCTCGATCAAGGGGTCGCTGGGCCTGGTGCTGGGCGGCGCGGCCGGCGACATCCCGGCTGAGGCCCGGGACCTGCTGACCATCGCCCGCAACAACACCGACCGGCTGATCCGGCTCATCAACGACATCCTGGACATCTCCCGCCTCGAGGCCGGCAAGATGGAGATCCGCCCGGCGCCGGTGCGCGTCGACGAGGCCGTGCGGCGGGCCGTGCAGGAGATGGCCGGCTTCGCCCGGCAGCGCGCCATCGAGCTCAAGACCGACGTGCCCGAGGGGCTGCCCCGGGTGATGGCCGACAGCGACCGGCTGCAGCAGGTGCTGGACAACCTGCTCTCCAACGCCGTCAAGTTTTCGCCCAAGGGGAGCGAGGTCCTGGTGCGCGCCCGGGCGGAGGAGGGCGTCGTGCGCTTCGACGTGATCGACCACGGCCCCGGCATCCCGCCCGAGCAGACCACGGCCATCTTCGACCGCTTCTACCAGGTGGACAACGCCGCCTCCCGCAAGACCGGCGGCACCGGACTGGGCCTGGCGATCTGCCGCGGGATCGTGGAGGAGCACGGCGGCCGGATCTGGGTCGAGTCCACCGTGGGCAAGGGTTCCACCTTCTCGTTCACCCTGCCCGTGGAGCCGCCGGAGCCGGAGATCCCGCTCCCGCTGAACGTCAACGCCCGCACGGTGCTGGTGGTGGACGACGACCCCGACATCGTCCGGCTGATCATGCTCTCGCTGGAGCAGGAGGGCATCCAGGCCGTGGGTGCGACGTCGGGAGCCCAGGCGCTGGAGATCGCGCGCAGCCGGCACATCGACGCCATCACCCTGGACCTGATGATGCCCGGCGAGGACGGCGTCTCGGTGATCCACCGGCTGAAGGAGGACCCGGCGACCCGGGACATCCCGGTGGTCGTGGTCTCGGCCTACACCGGCGGCAAGGAGCGCGAGCTAAAGGCGACGGGCGTGGCCGACGTGGTGGCCAAGCCCATCGACGAGGCCCGCCTGCTCTCCAGCATCCGGGGCGTGCTGGGCGACCGTCGGGACGGGAGCCCGCAGCCCTCGATCCTGGTGGTGGACGACGACCCGGACGTGCGGCGGATCGTCAGCGTCATCCTGGAGCGGTCGGGCTATTCGGTGCGCACGGCCCACGACGGCCAGGAGGCCTTCCGCATGATCATGGCCGAGCGGCCCGACCTGCTGATCCTCGACCTGATGATGCCGAACCTGGACGGCTTCCAGCTGGTGCGGCTGCTCAGGCAGCGGCGCTGGACGCAGCAGATCCCCCTGCTGGTGCTCACGGCCCTCGACCTGACCGAGGGGGAGAAGACGCTGCTGCAGCTGGGGCCCACCTCCCACCTGACCAAGGGGCCGCAGATCCAGGAAGAGGTGGTCGCTCGAGTGCGGGCGCTGCTGGCGAAGAGGTGAGACGAGCCCCCCGCCGGGCGTCTCCGGCAGGGGGCCTTCGGCGCTATTTCGCCGCCGCCTCAATTTCGGCAATCACCTGATCGAGCAGGTCGGCCAGCTGGGCGTCGTTCCGGGGGAGCTCGCCGTCCAGCACGAGGTTCAGGGCGTCCTCGGCCCGGCCCGCCGCCTCCGAGAGGCTCCGGTAGCCGTAGAAGCCGCCCGACCCCCGCAGCTTGTGCACCTCCTGCCGGAGCGCCCGCAGGTCCGCGTCCTCGCCCCGCCGCAGCGCCTCCGCCCCTGCGCGCAGCTGCCCGGCCCGCTCGACGACCCCCTGCAGGTACTCCCGGCGCAGCGCCTCGTACTCAGGCATGTTGGGCATGAAGCTGTTCCGCTCCTTTCGTCCGTCACCCACTGGTTTCCATTCTTCCCACAGCGTTTCCTGCTTCGGGCACGTTCGTGACCAGCGTCACCGGGCGGGCGGACCCCCGGTGATATACTCTGGTCAGACCAAGCGTGCAGATCTGACTGGGGGTGTCCATGATGCAGGTTCGTTGGGGCCGCCCGCCGTTGCCCCGGGAGCACGGCGCCTGGGCGATGCTCCTCACGCCGCCGGTCGTTGCCCTCATGGCGCTGGGGCCGGACGTCGGAGGCGTCCACGCCATGCTGGGCTGGTTCTCGGCCTACGCCGCCCGCGGCCCGCTGGAGGTGCTGCTGGGCTGGGGCGCGTCCGGCCGGGCCGGCATGGCCCAGGGCGAGCCGGAGGCGGCCCGCTTCTGGCTGGTTGCCTTCGCCCTCCTGGCAGCGCTCTTCCTCACGCCCTCGATCCTCCGCCAGCCGCAGCTGCTGCTCCTCCTGGCGGTTGCGCTGGCGCTGGCGCTCTCCGTCTTCTGGTTCGCCCAGCACGGGGAGCAGCGCTCGCTCGTCGCCGGCCTGATCGCCGTGACGGGGCTCATGGCCGGCGCGCCGCTCTACGACCTGGCGGCATCCGCCGGCGTTACGCCCCGGGGCTGGGCGCTCACCTACGCCTGCTTCGCCTTCTTCGCCGGGTCGGTCTTCCGGGTGAAGACCATGGCCCGTGAGCGCCGCCACAGCGCCTTCCACGGGATCTCGGTCGCCGTGCACCTCGCCTTCCTCGCCGGGGCCGTCGCGGGGTCCGCACTGGGCTGGTTCCCGGCCCTGCTGCCCCTGGCCGTGCTGCCGCCGCTGGTCTGGGCGGTGGTCTGCGCCTGGCGCGCCCGGCAGGGGCGGGCGGCCAACCTGAACCGCGTGGGGATGTCTGAGGTCTACCTGACCATCTGCTTCGCGGCCCTCGCTGTGCTGGCGCTGCGGATGCCCTTCTGACGTGGCGCGCTGAGCCGTTCGCCAACACCCCCGCGGGCAGACCGAAGCCCGCGGGGGTGTCCCGCGCCCGGCGCCCTGGGCTCACTGTGCTCCCGGCGGCATATTCCTACCGGGAGAGGGGGGAGCCTTTCATGCCGGGACAGGACGAGGCCATCGCCCAGCTCTTCCTGGCGGGCGTCCCCGGGCCGGAGCTGACGGCCGAGTGGCGGGAGAGCCTGGACCGGGCGCCCTTCGGAGGCGTCTACCTGAACCCCTGGAACCTGACGGGTCCCGAGCAGGCGGCGGCGCTCCTGGGCGAGATCTGCGCCGCCATCCGGGAGCGGGGCGTCACCGGGACGCCCATCCTGGCCATCGACCACGACGGAGGCAGCCTCAGCCCGCTCCGGGGCGGGGAGGCGACGAACCTGCCCGGGCCGCTGGCGCTGGCCGCGACAGGCGACCCGCGCCGGGTGCGGGAGGCGGGGCGGATCATCGGGCGGGAGCTGGCCTCGCTGGGGTTCAACCTGAACCTGGCGCCGGTGCTGGACATCGGTCTGACCCCCCGCGGCCCGGTGGCGCGGGTGCGGACCTTCGGCGACCAGCCCCGGCGGGTGGTGGAGCTGGCCGTGGCCTACGTGCGGGGCATGCAGGAGGGAGGGGTGGCAGCGGGCGTGCGCCACTTCCCCGGCTGCGGCGGCATCGTCCGGGAGCACGGCAGGCCGCCCGTCAGCGAGGACGACCTCACCCGGCTGGAGGGGCTGCACCTGCTCCCGTTCGGCGCCGCGGCGGCCGCGGACGTGGACGTGGTCTGCGCCTCCCACATCCGGGTGCCGCGGCTCGCCGGCTCCCCCCTGGATCCGGGGGGCCAGCACGCGGACCTGCCCGCCAGCCTCAACCCGGCCCTGCTGGAGCGGCTCCTGCGCCGCCACCTGGGGTTCTCGGGGGTGATCGTCACCGACCCGCTGGAGGCGCCGGAGATCGGCGCCCGGTGGGACGTGGGTGAGGCGGCCGTGATGGCCCTGGAGGCCGGGGCGGACATCCCCCTGGTGGCCTGGGACCCGGCGGCGCGGGAGCGGGCGTTCCGCGCCGTGCGGGAGGCCGTGCTGCGGGGCCGGATCAGCGCGGAGCGGCTGGCGCAGTCGCTGGCGCGCATCGGTGCCCTGCGGGAGCGCATCGCCCGGCTCAGGATGGAGGCGCTGGCCGACGTCCCCTTCGACCCGGCCGCCCACCGGGCCCTGCTGGTCGAGCACCAGGCCCGGGCCGCCGCCATCGCCCTGCGGGCCGTCTGCGCGGTGGAGCCGGCGCCGCCGCTTGCCCCGCGGTCCCGGGTCCTGGTCGTCGCACCCCTGCAGCCCGGGCTGACCCCTGCCGACCCCGCCCGCGGCCGGCCCGTCGCCCTGCCGGCCCACCTGGCCCGCCTCGGCTGCCGGGTGAAGGCGGTCCAGTTCTCGCCGCAGGTGGCGGAGGAGGAGCGGAGGGCCGTCCTGGCCGCGGCCCGGGGGCGCTGCGACCGGGTGATCTTCTGCAGCCTGGACGCCTGGCGCTTCCCCGGGCAGGCCGCCCTGTTCCGGGAGGTGCTCCGCCTGGGGCGGCCCGTGACGGCGGTGGCGCTGGGCGACCCCTGCGACCTGCCGCTCCTGTCCGGCGCCGGCGGCCGGCTGGCCACCTGCTCCGCCGAGCCCGTGATGATGGCCGCCCTCGCGGCCGTGCTGACCGGGCGGGCCGAGCCCGGGGGGCGGCTGCCGCTGGCCACCCCGTAACGCCCGGCACGGCTCAGGCGTCTCAAGGGCACATGGTCATGCTCTATGTTTCGGAAGGGGAGAGTACCGTGGACATCCATATGTTCATGCCGGATTTCCAGGCGATGCGCGACGACCTGGTCCGTCTGGGCTTTGAGGAGCTCCGCACGCCCGACGCCGTAAACGCGAAGCTGGCCAGCGCCAAGGGCGTCACCCTGCTGGCGATCAACTCGGTCTGCGGCTGCGCCGGCGGCATCGCCCGGCCGGCGGCGGCGCTGGCCCTCCGGGAGGTCCGGCCGGACAACCTGATGACCGTCTTCGCCGGCCAGGACAAGGAGGCGACGGCCGCGGCGCGCGCCCTGTTCCCCGAGTACCCGCCCTCCTCGCCCTCCTTCGCCGTCTTCAAGGACGGCAAGGTGGTCGACATGATCCCCCGCAGCGAGATCGAGGGCTCCGACCCGCACACGGTGGCCCGGCGCATCGTCGGCGCCGTGCAGCGGGCCCAGGGGTAGCCCCGGAGGTCCCCGTGGGGGACGGGTTCGCATCGAGCGGGCGGTGCGCCGGTCAGGGCGCCCGCCCGCTCCTGCGCGCCTGCCGTCCGCTGCCGGATGCCCGCCGTCTCCACGAGTCGGCTGCGGCTTCCGCCGGCGCCTGGCGGCAGGAGAAGGGCGCCCGGGCATGGAAAAGGCCGACCTCCGCAGCTGCGACCTGACCCGGGCTGACCTGAGCCAGGTGCGGCTGAACGGGGCCGACCTGCGCGGTGCGAATATGGAACGGGTGAACGAAGGGGCTTTCGGTGCGCGGCGCCGTCATCGACGTCGGGCAGGCGGTGGCCCCCGCCCGGGGTTCAGCGGGCCGTCACGGCACGATCAGGACCGGGCAGGAGGCGCCGTGGAGCACGGCTTGGCTGACGCTGCCCAGGAAGAGCTCCCTGAGCGGCGAGAGGCCGCGCCGGCCGACGACGATCAGGTCGTACTTGCCCTGCCTGGCCTCCGCCAGGATCGCCTCGCCGGGCACGCCGATCACGTGGTACTGGCGGACCCGGTCGGGGGGGAGGCCCAAGGCCGCGACCGTGACCGTGAGCGCCCGCGACGCCTGCACCTCCGCGTAGGTGTCGGGCGCCGGGGCCGCAGGCAGGTAGGCGCCGGCGGCGGCCGGGTTCGGGATGTCGGGCAGCGGGACGACGTGGAAGACGGTGACGTGAACGGAGGGATCCTTCCCGGCCAGCGCCCGCAGGGCTTGGGCAGCGCGCACGCTGTGGGCGGAACCGTCTGTCGCCAGCAGGACCTTCGTCATACCCTCTTCCCTCCCGTCTCCTTGAACTTGTGGGAACACTTCGGCACACGGCCCGTGAACTCCTGCGCCGGTTTGTCCGGCGCTTCCGTAGCCACCCACCGGCGGCATCTGGTAGAATAGGGGAATGGAGGCGATAACGTTTGCTGCCCGAGCAGGAACAGAGCCTGTACATCGAGTTCGACGAGCTGTTCTCCCTTCGCGAGCGGCTGCGGGTGCTGGCCGACCAGCTTCGGAGCCAGCTCGTGGCCGCCGGCCTCCGGGAGCGGCTGGACGTGGAGATATACGATTCGGAGCTGGAGCTGCGGGGGGTAGAGGGTTCCAACCTGCTGATCCGGCTGGACAGCTTCCGGCTGGAGATCGCGGGGGTGCGGCCGGACGTGGCGCTGCACAACCTCGCGGCGCTGGTCCTGGCCCAGGCCGAGGTCTTCCGGCTCACCAGCGTGGAGGTGGGGTTCACCGCCTGGCTGAAGGCGGGTCCCGGCCGGCCCCTCAACCTGGTCGCGCAGGCCTTCGACCCGGCCTGGGGGCTGAGGGATGAGGAGCAGCTGGACCGGCGCTTCGCCATGACCTGGGACTGGGCCTCGCCCACCACCGGCTACTCCTTCCACGCCAGCGTTCTCGAGGACCAGGAGCTGATGCTGAGCTTCAAGGCCCGCGAGGGCTACATGACCCTGCTGGAGCTGCAGAGCGGCCGCTGGATGCAGGAGCAGCGGCTCCGGTTCCAGCAGGCGGCCGACCTGTTCCTGACGCTGCTCGGCTGGAACCCGTAGGCGGAGGTGAGCCCCATGCGCCGTCGCACCAAGTTCCTGCGGACCGTGCTGCTGGCGCTCCTGCTGGCGATGATCGGGCGCCTCGCCTGGTTCCAGCTGGTGCGGGCCGACGAGGTGCTCGCCCGTGAGGAGGCCCGCCGGCTGCAGGAGGCCTCGTACAAGCCCGTGCGCGGCGCGCTGGTCGACCGCTCCGGGCGGCCGCTGGCCGTCTCCATCCCCCAGCGGGACGTGGTGGCCTCGCCCTTCCACATGGAGGCCAAGAACTTCGCCTCGGTGGCGGCTGCGCTCGCCCCCTTGCTGGGCGCGGACGCGGCCAGCCTCGAGCGGCGGCTGGCGGAGAACGCGGACTCCCAGTACCTGGTGCTGGCCCGGGGCGTGGACCTCGCCACCGCCGAGGCGATCCGGAAGGAGCGGCTGCCGGGCATCGCGCTGGTGGAGAGCAGCGAGCGCATCTACCCGCAGGGCGACGTCGCCAACCAGATCATCGGCTACCTGGACGACCGGGGCGTGGGCATCTACGGCCTCGAGGCGCAGTACGAGGAGCACCTGCGGGGCGTGGAGGGCTTCGTCCGGGCGGAGATGACCTACGACAACGCCCCCATCGCCGGCACCGTGAAGAGCAACACCCCGGCTCAGGACGGCCTGACCGCCGTGCTGACGCTGGATGCCTACCTCCAGCGCGTCTTCGAGGAGGCGCTGGACGAGGTGATCGCGCAGGAGGACGCCAAGCGCGCCCTGGCCATCGCCATGGACGTGCACACGGGCGAGATCCTGGCGATGGCGATGCGCCCCGGCGCCAACCTGAGCGACCGCGACACCTGGCTGAAGCCTGACGGCACGCTGGACGCGGAGCGGATCACCAACTGGGCCGTCACGCCCCTGCCGCCGGGCTCCAGCTTCAAGACCGTCACCACCGCCATCGCCCTGGAGGAGGGGCTGCTGGACCTGGACACGCTGATCCCGGACTCCGGCCAGCTGGAGATCGACGGCTGGACCATCTGGAACTGGGACCGCTCCGTGCCCGTGGAGCCGCGGCTCATGACCATCGCCGAGCTGCTGCAGACCTCCAGCAACGTCGGCCTGATCCAGGTGGGGCAGCGCATCCCGCACGAGACCTTCCAGCGGTACGTGCAGGCCTTCGGCTTCACCGAGCCCACCGGGCTCGACTTCCCCCACGAGAGCGCGGCCACCGGCCTCGCCGGCTGGGAGGAGAAGCGCGCCATCGACTGGGCGAACATGTACATCGGCCAGCACCTGGAGGTGACGCCGCTGCAGATGGTGCGGGCGGCGGCGGTCTTCGCCAACGGCGGCCGGCTGGTGCGGCCCCACCTGGTGCGGGAGCTGCGGGACGCGGACGGGAACGTCGTCTGGACCGCCACCACCGAGCCCCTGCGCACGGTGATCAGCGAGCAGACCGCGGCCGAGGTGCGCGAGCTGATGGTGAGCGTGATCGAGAAGGCGTATCACCAGGCCCGGGTGCCGGGCTACACCGCCGGCGGCAAGACCGGCACGGCGCAGAAGTTCGAGGGCGGCGTGGAGAAGGAGCGGGGCCTGGGCGACTTCCTGGGCTTCGCCCCGGCCAGCGACCCCCGGGTGGCCATGTTCGTCCTGATCGACGAGCCGAAGCCCCCCGGCTACGGCGGCACCATCGCCGCGCCGCTCTTCGCCAAGCTGATGCCCATCGTGCTGCGCACCCTGGGCGTGCCGCCGGACAACCCCGTCGCAGAGACGGCGGCTGAGCCGGCCGCGCCGCAGGCCGAGGATAAGGAGAAGGCGAAGGTGGCGGTGCCCGACGCCCGCTACCTGCCGGTGGGCTGGGCCGCCCAGCGCTTGGCCGACGCCGGCCTCAGGCCCCGCCTGAGCGGCGAGGGGGCGGTGGTGGCCGCCCAGTCGCTGGCGCCGGGGAGCCAGGCGGAGCCGGGCAGCGAGGTGGAGCTGACGCTGGCCCCGCTGGTCCCGGCCGAGGTGATGCTGCCGGACTTCCGCGGTCTGACCCTGGCCGACGCGAGCCGCCTGGCGGCGGAGCTGGGCCTCTCGCTGAAGCAGGCCGGCGGCGCGGGCTTCGTGGCCGAGCAGAGCCCGGCGGTGGGCACGCCGGTCGAGGCGGGCAGCGTGGTCACGCTGCGCCTCTCCACCGTCCGGCCGTGATGCGAAAGTAATCCGCCCTTGACACTCGGGTTTGCTCCCGGGTACACTGAGGGTATCGAATCCGAGAGATTTGCTCGGAATTGGGGGCGATCGGAGTGAAACTCTCGACCAAGGGCAAGTATGGCGTGAAGGCGTGCTTCGAGCTGGCGATGCACGAGGGCGCGGGCCCCGTGTCGCTGAAGACCATCGCCGAGCGCCAGGGCCTTTCCGAGCACTACCTGGAGCAACTGGCGGCGCCGCTGCGCCGGGCGGGGATCATCACCGCCGTGCGCGGGGCCCAGGGCGGCTACATGCTGGCCCGCCCCGCCAGCCAGATCACGGTGGGCGACGTCATCCGGGTGCTGGAGGGGCCGGTGGGCTTCACCGACTGCGCCACGGAGGGGGAGCCCGACCCCGAGTGCGCCGGCTCCTGCCCCGTGCACGGGGTGTGGGAGCGGGTGACGAAGCAGATCATCGCCGTCATCGACTCCATCACCCTGCAGGACCTGGTGGACCAGGCGATGGCGGAGCAGCAGAACCCGATGTACCACATCTGA
Organism: Symbiobacterium terraclitae; assembly: GCF_017874315.1. NCBI lineage: Bacteria > Bacillati > Bacillota > Clostridia > Eubacteriales > Symbiobacteriaceae > Symbiobacterium > Symbiobacterium terraclitae. Next base: position 102,330 of record NZ_JAGGLG010000011.1, read on the forward strand.
CCCCGCGTGCCGGCTGCGGCTGCCCGTGCCGAGGAGGAGGACGACGATGCGGACGGTCTACTGCGATCACGCCGCGACCACCCGGTGTCATCCGGAGGTGGCCCGGCGCGTCTACGAGTACCTGACGGAGCTGTACGGCAACCCCTCGTCCATCCACGCCGTCGGCCGCAAGGCGCGCAAGGGCGTCGAGGAGGCGCGCGCCCAGGTGGCTGCGCTGCTGGGCGCCCGGCCGGCGGAGATCTTCTTCACCAGCGGCGGCACCGAGGCCGACAACTGGGCCCTGCGCGGGGCGCTGGAGGCCAACCGGGCCAAGGGCAACCACCTGATCATCACGCCCTACGAGCACCACGCCGTGCTGGACGCGGCCGAGGCGCTCGGGCGCGAGGGCTACGAGGTGACCCTGCTGGAGGTGGAGCCCGGAACGGGCATCATCCGGCCCGAGGCCCTGCTGGAGGCCATGCGGCCGACCACCGTGCTGATCTCCGTCATGGCCGTGAATAACGAGATCGGCACGGTGCACGACATCGCCGGCCTCTGCGCCGCCGCCAAAGCGAAGGACCCGGACGTCATCTTCCACACCGACGCAGTCCAGGCGGCCGGCTACATCCCGCTGGACGTGAACCGCCTCGGCGTGGACCTGCTCTCGATCTCCAGCCACAAGATCTACGGCCCCAAGGGCGTCGGCGCCCTCTACGTGCGCAAGGGCTTCCGCTTCGGGCGCGGCCTCACCGTCGGCGGCGGGCAGGAGCGGAAGATGCGGGCGGGCACCGAGAACGTGCCCGGCATCGTCGGCTTCGGCCTCGCGGCCGAGATCGCCGCCCGGGAGCTGGACCGGCGGGCGGCCCACGCCCGGGAGATGCGGGACCGTTTCCTGAGGGGCGTCCTGGCCATCGAGGGCGTGCGGCTCAACGGCGTCGACCCGTTCCTTCACCCCGAGCTGCGCCACCCCGGAAACGCCAACGTCTCGGTGGAGGGCGTCGAGGGCGAGGCGATGCTGCTTCGGCTCGACATGGCCGGCATCTGCGCCTCGTCGGGATCCGCCTGCACCTCGGGCTCGCTGGAGCCCAGCCACGTGCTGCTGGCCGTGGGCTGCAGCCGGGACGAGGCGCAGTCGTCGCTGCGCTTCTCCTTCGGGGAGGAGAACACGGCGGAGGACATCGACTACGTGATCGCAGAGTTCGCCCGATCGGTGGAATACTTGAGAAAGCTGGCCGCGCCGGGTCGCTGACCCGGCGCTTGCGTGAGAGGGGGTGGGCGACTATGGCCAAGCGGGTCCTGATGGCGATGTCCGGCGGCGTCGACTCCTCGGTGGCGGCCGCGCTCCTGGTGGAGCAGGGCTACGAGGTGATCGGCGTCACGATGAACACCTGGACCGACGACATTCCGGAAGAGATTCAGATGAACCAGCACTCGGGCTGCTGCTCCCTGGCCGCAGTGGAGGACGCCCGCTCCGTCGCCCACAAGCTGGGCATCCCGTACTACGTGATGAACTTCCAGGGGCAGTTCGCCGGCACGGTGATCGACTACTTCATCAAGGAGTACTCCCGGGGCCGCACGCCGAACCCCTGCATCGCCTGCAACCGGTACGTGAAGTTCTCGGCATTCCTGGAGAAGGCCCGCCAGCTGGAGTGCGACTACGTGGCCACCGGCCACTACGCCGTGATCGGCCGGGACGACCGCTACCCGGGCCGCTGGCTGCTGGGCAAGTCGGCCGATGCCCGCAAGGACCAGACCTACGTGCTGCACAACCTCACGCAGGACGCCCTGGCCCACACGCTCTTCCCCGTCGGGGGGATGGAGAAGTCCGAGGTGCGGGCGCTGGCGGCCAAGTACGGCTTCGTCACCGCCGACAAGCCCGACTCGCAGGAGATCTGCTTCGTCTACGACAACGACTACGGCCGCTTCCTCAAGGAGCGGGTGCCGGAGGCCATCGTGCCCGGGCCGATCCTGAACACGCGGGGAGAGGTGATCGGCCAGCACCAGGGGCTGCCGCTCTACACCGTGGGGCAGCGGAAGGGCCTCGGCCTGACGACCTCCCGGCCGGTCTACGTCACCGAGCTGGACGTGGAGCGCAACGCCCTGATCGTGGGCGAGGACGAGGAAACCTACCGGGGTGGCCTCGTCGCCTCGGACCTGAACTGGATCGCGATCCCGGACCTCCGCTTCCCCCGCCGCTGCCGGGCGAAGATCCGGCGCATGGCCCCCGAGGCGGAGTGCACCGTCTACCCGCTGAGCGACGGCGCCGTGCGGGTGGAGTTCGACCGGCCCCAGCGGGCCATCACACCCGGCCAGGCGGTGGTCTTCTACGAGGGCAACTGGGTGCTGGGCGGCGGCACGATCGACAAGGCGATTTTGTAGGCGTGTCATGAGAGAGCCGCCGGGGCGTGACCCGGCGGCTCGTTGCGCGGTGGATGCCTGTGTGCTGTTGATGACCCCCAAGGTGGCGACCCGCGCCGCCCGTGCGGGTCCTCATGCCGCGGCATTGGGTTCTGTTCGCATCTGCTGTTGATGACCCCCAAGATGGCGATCTGCCGGTCGTTTCAGCCTAGTCGCTGCCGGGTGGATTGTCGCGACGTGAAGGAAATCGCCGCCCCGTGTAGGTGTCCCCGTGCCGCCGCATTGGGTTCTGTTCGCATCTGCTGTTGATGACCACCAGGATGGCGCTCCGCCGGTCGCTTCAGCCTAGTCGCTGCCGGGTGGGTTGTCGCGACGTGAAGGAAATCGCCGCCCCGTGTAGGTGTCCCCGTGCCGCCGCATTGGGTTCTGTTCGCATCTGCTGTTGATGACCACCAAGATGGCGATCCGGCGGTCGTTTGAGACTAGTCGTTGCCGGGTAGATTGTCGCGACGTGAAGAAAATCGCCGCCCCGTGTGGGTCCTCCATGCCGCCGCATTGGGCTCTGTTCGCATCTGCTGTTGATGACCCTCAAGGTGGTGACCTGCCGGTCGTCTCAGCCTAGTCATTACCGGTTGCGACCGTCGCGGCGTGACGGAAACCGCCGCTCGTGCGGGTCCTCATCCCGCGGCATTGGGTTCTGTTCGCATCTGCTGTTGATGACCCTCAAGGTTGTGACCTACCGGTCGTTTCAGCCTGGTCATTGCCGGGTGCAACCATCGCGGCGTGAAGGAAACCGCCGCTCGTGCGGGTCCGCATGCGGCCGCATTGGGTTCTATTCGCATTTGCTGTTGATGACCGCGAGGATTGCGACCACAAAAAGGCCGCCTGTGGTGGAGTTCACTGCACGGCCGCCCGGGTGGAGTTCACCGCACCCCAGTCCTGAAATGGCTGCGGTCCCAACTCTGGGATCGCTGCCGCTTTTTCACGGCCAGCAGAAGCGAAGCGTGCCCGTCGACCGCTGAGCGCGCCATCCACACTGAATGCGAACAGAGGGCAAGGCACCCGGGAGCACCGCCCCGTCGGCCATCCCCAGTGATTGCGAACAGAGGGCAATGCACCCGGGAGCACGGCCTCGTCGGCCACCCACAGTGATTGCGAACAGAGGGCAATGCACCCGGGAGCACGGCCTCGTCGGCCATCCACAGTGATTGCGAACAGAGGGCAGTGCACCCGGGGGCGCTGCCCCGTCGGCCATCCACAGTGATTGCGAACAGAGGGCAATGCACCCGGGAGCACGGCCTCGTCGGCCACCCACAGTGATTGCGAACAGAGGGCAATGCACCCGGGAGCACGGCCTCGTCGGCCATCCACAGTGATTGCGAACAGAGGGCAATGCACCCGGGAGCACGGCCCCGTCGGCCATCCACATTGAATGCGAACAGAGCACAAAGAGCCCGGGCGCCGCCCTGTCCGCCATCAACACCAAGTGCGAACAGAGCGCAATGCGCCCGGGCACTACCCCGTCCCTACGGTAGTTGCCCGGCGACTGCGAGCAACTCGTCGCGGGTGATCCACCGCGCCGAGATCACGCTAGTGCCGAACTCCTCGAGGATCACCAGTTCCCAGTAGGTGTGCTCGTCGCCCGGGTTCGTGCCAGGCAGCGGGTGCCGCTGGATCAGCACGGCGGGCTTGTCGCCCACGGTGATCTCCTGGTAGGCCTCCACGGGATCGCCTGTGGCGGTGGTTGCACGGCCGGCGAAGCGGCTGATGTTCAGTTCCTTCACGTGCCCGCCGCTCTCGGCGTACGCGGTGATCGCAAAGGAGATCGGGCGGTCCCCGCAGAGCGCCACCTGGTCCCCGCCGGTCACCCGCCACTCGGGCCCCAGGAAGTCTGCCCGAAAGATCAGCGGCGAGTCCACCGCATCCGCCCCGACCTCGTGGACAGGCCCCCCGGGCGGGCAGCCCATTTCCGCGGCCTCCACCTGGTCCTTGAAGAGCACCCCGCCGAACTCACCCTTGAAGGGGATCACGCCCCCGATCTGGGACGCCTGACCCCCAGGACCGACCGCCGGCACCGCGCCGTCGGTGGAGGCGGCTGGTTCGCCGGGGTCAGCCGCTGCCTTGTTGCCGCTCGCTGGTGCCGGCGGGGTGTCAGGGGCAGTCGGCGAGCCGTTCGCCACGACCGACTGCGGGGCGGGGTCAGCAGGGGGAAGTGACGAGCCGCAGCCATAGAGCGCCGCTGCTGTGACGAGCAGCCCGGCGACCAGCCGCTGCGGCGCATATCCGTTTCGCACCACGGCCATACCTCCTTGAGTGGGACGCGCGGGGTGGCGGCGACCAATTCCGGCATCCGGAGCGACGCCCGGGCCCGACCAACCGCCGGCCCCGTCCGGCCCGGGTCGCTTCGGTCCGCCAACGACGCGCAGGCCCGATCAAATGCCGGCCCCGTCCGGCCCGGGTCGCTTCGGTCCGCCATGGAGGCGCGGGACCCGATCAACCGCCGGCCATGTCCGGCACGAGCTGCTTCGGTCCGCCATAGAGGCGCGGGACCCGATCACTACTGGCCCCGTCCGGCCCGGGTTGCTGCGGTCCGCCATCGAGGCGTGCGACCCGATCAACCGCTGGCCACGTCCAAACCCAGTCGCAGCAGTTCGTCCTCGACGTACCGCAGCACCGCGGCCTCGAACTCCTCTGGATAAGCGAACGAGTAGCGCTCGGCGCAGCGCCGCCCGGCACCCTGCACGAGCCGGGCCAGCCGGAGCTGGGCAGCCGCCAGGGCCTGCGCCGTCGCACCCGAGGGGATCGCCTCCTCCAGCGCCTGCCTGAGGTCAGCCGGCAGATAGACGTTGAGCCGCTTCGCCCCCGTCTGCCGGACCTTGCCGACGGAAGCCATGAGGATCTCGCCGGCGATGCCGAGCATGAGCGCATGGCCCTGGGTGGCCACCACCAGCTCGCCCCGGCCCAGCACGGCCGGCAGGAGGCTGAGGCAGCGCCAGAACTCGGTCACCTGCGAGGCCACGCGGGTCGGATTCGGTGCAGGTAGAGCGTCGCTCCGCCTCAGGCCCCCCAGGCCCCCTCGGGCCTCCGGGGCTCCCTCCTGCCGCTCGAACAGGATGCGGAACGCTCCCCGGGGCCGCTGCAGGTCCGCGTCGGTCTCGAGGACGACGTCGAATCGGGTGCCGTCCTCCAGCATGCCGGTGGATATGTTCCCCGGCCCCGGCCGCAGGAAGACCACCTTGCCGGCCGCCTCGAGGATCCGGGGCAGCTCCTTCATGAGCTGGCTCACGGCGTCGGGGGCGAGATCGGGGCGCACCAGGGCGTGCAGGTCGATATCGGAATACCGGTCCGCATCCCCTCTGGCGAGGCTCCCCTCCAGCCAGATGCCGGTGATGCGGCTGTCCTTCGCCAGCGCAGTCCACAGGCGTGCAACTCGTCCCTCCAGATGCTCCATGTGCGGTGCCCCTCCAGTCGGGGAAGGCTGAAACCTCATGCCGCCTCTGCCCATCTCAACGCACTTGAGCCCCCGGGGGTTACGCCCGCCCCGCCCGGCGGAGCATGATTTTCCCGGGCGGGCTTGGGGCAGACTGGTAGTCAAGACAGGACGATCGCAAGTCCGGTGAGCGAGGGATCGGTACAGACGTGCTCAGGGCGAGTGATCTCATCGGGCTGCCGGTGCTGGCGGGGCCGCAGATGAAGCCCATTGGGCGGGTGCAGGAGCTGCTGGTGAGCCGGGACGGCCTCAGGCTGTGCGGGCTGGTGCTGGAGAACGGCGGCCTCTTCAGCCGCAGGAGGGTGCTGGACTACCGGGCGGTGCGCGGCATCGGCGCCACGTGCGTGCTGGCGGAGGAGCGCTACCTCGAGGACGAGGAGGCGACCCGCTGCGGCTCGGCCCTGACGGGGCTGCCTGTGCTGGACGGCTCCGGCGAGGAGCTGGGGACGCTGGACGACCTGCACTACGAGCCCAGCACGGGGCAGATCCAGGCCTTTCAGCTCTCCCGTGGCTTCGTGGACGACCTGTTGAGCGGCAAGGCGATCCTCCCCCTGAGCGGGCCGGCCATCGCCGGCGAGGGGGCGATCGTGCTGGACGCCGCGCACGAGGCTGAAGGGGGGCTGCTGGGATGAGGTGTCCAAACTGCGGCGGGCGCAGTATCGGCCGCGTCGGTTCCGAGCAATACTACTGCTGGGACTGCTGCGTCGAGTTCAACACCGCACGCGGCGCCGTGCGCATCTACCACCTGGACCCCGGCGGGGATCTGGTCGCCGCCGAGGATTACCAGGGGGAGGCTGCGTCGGTGTTGACCGGGCCGACCCACGAACGTCGTCGATAGGAGATGAACACGATGCGGTACAGCAATGGCGCATTCATTTCGGGGATGCTGGCGGGCGTGGCGCTGGGCGCGATCCTGGCGATCGCCCTCACGCCGCAGACGCGGCAGCCGATGATGCAGGAGATGGGCCGGATGGGCAACAGGATGCGGCGGATGTGGCGCGACCGGGGCGAGGAAATGGTCGAGAGGGTGGCGGACGCCGTGGCCGACGCCATGTCGGACGTCATGCCGGGAGACACGAACTAGCCCGTGACGCGGCGTGGGCGGCGGGTATTGGCGGCGCTGGTGCTGAGCGGACTGGCTCTGGCCACCCTATGGGGGCTCTGGACCATCCGCCCGGTGCTGGCGCCCTTTCTCCTGGCGGTGGTGCTGGCCTACCTCCTCGCGCCCCTGGTGAGCGGATTGGTCGGGCTCGGTCTGCCGCGCGCCTGGGCGATCCTGGCGGTCTATGCGGTGCTGGCGGCGGCGGGCGCCCTGGTGGTCGTGAAGCTGGTGCCGTCGGCGCTGACGGAGGTGCGGCGGCTGACGGAGTCGATCCCGCTCTACTCCGCCCGGGCGCGCGAAATGGCCGACGGCCTGCAGCGCTGGGTGCGCGACGCGGGGCTGCCGCCGGAGCTCCGGGAGAGCCTCGACCGGTCGATCACCAACATCGAGGTCCGATCGGTGGCCGCCCTCCGGCGGCTGGTGGACGTCCAGACCCTGGAGGCGGCTGCCGGCTTCCTGGTCAGCCTGATCCTGGCCCCCTTCCTGGCGTTCTACCTGCTGAAGGACCTGGACTACTTCCGGGACCGCTTCGTCCGGGCGCTGCCGCGGCGGTACCGGCAGGACATCATCCGGCTGCTCCGTGACCTGGACCGGGTGATCTCCGGCTTCGTCCGGGGCCAGGTACTGCTGGGCCTGGCGGTAGGCGGGCTGGCCGCCCTGGTCTGCGGGCTCCTGGGGCTGCGCTTCGCGGTGCTGCTGGGCATCTGGGCGGGGCTGATGGAGTTCATCCCCTACGTCGGGCCGATGCTGGGGGCGGTGCCGGCGGTGCTCTCCGGGATCGCCCACTCCCCGTGGCGGGGGATGCAGGTGGCGCTGGCGTTCCTGCTCATCCAGCAGCTGGAGAACGCCGTGCTCTCGCCCAAGATCATGGGCGCCTCGGTGGGGCTGCATCCGATCGTCGTGCTCTTCGTGGTCCTCTCCGGCGGCTACCTGGCCGGCCCCTGGGGGCTGATCCTCGCTCTGCCCGTCGCCGGGCTCGTGCGGGTGCTCTGGACCTTCCTCGTGGAGCAGCTGACGGAGGTTCACCCGCTGCAGGTACTGCCCGCTCCGGCCGCCCGGCCGGAGGAAGAGAAAGGCCCGGCCGGTTAGGCCGGGCTGCTGCGCTATACGTGGCTCTTCGCGGGCTGATCCACGGTGTGCGCCATGGTGTAGCCCAGCGAGAACATCGTGAACGAGATGTCGAGCAGTTGGTGGTAGAGGGCGTCCAGCTGGGCGGTGGAGAGCGGCGCACCGCCTGCCCTGAGCGCTGCCGCCACCTCGGGCAGCCGCTCCCGAACAAGGATCTCGATGCCCTCGCGGGCCTGAGCGCGGTTCTCTGCCAGCAGTGTATAGGCACGGTCCCGGTAGACCCGGAGAATCTCTTCCACCGTTCGTCCCCCTCATCGTTTACATTACCACCATTATACTCATATCCAATGAAAGGGCACAAGCACCGGAATGATCCAGAGATGAACAGGATGTACTTATGCCGCTCCAACGTGAACTTTACCCCCGAGCGAGACGTAAGCATATTACGAAGGGGGAGGACGGGCTCGTGGAGGAGGGAAAGGTTTTCGATCAGTTCCTGGACCTGCCTGACGGCTACCAGGCCCAGCTGATGGTGATGGCGGAGGCGCTGCCGGGCGTCCGGCCTCATCTGGCCTACCGCAGCCGGGTCTGGCTGGGTCACGAGAGCGAGATGGACCCGTATCTGCACCGGTCGCAGGTCTGCTGGAGTCTGGACGAGGCGATCCGCACGTGCTACGCCATGCTGCGTCAGGCGGCGCCGCAGTGTTTCCACTCGCGCGCAGCGGTTGAGGCCGTCGAGGGTGTTGACAGGAAGCCGCCGACCGGATAGAATATCTTTGCGTTCGGCGGGCGAGCCAGCGCACGGCGACACAGCTTGGACCGCTAGCTCAATTGGTAGAGCAGGCGACTCTTAATCGTCTGGTTGTAGGTTCGAGTCCTACGCGGTCCACCAGCTTTCTGCTGATGTAGCTCAGGAGGTAGAGCACGTCCTTGGTAAGGACGAGGTCACCGGTTCGAGCCCGGTCATCAGCTCCAGTGCGACCGCTTCCGATACGGAGGCGGTCGCTTTGTGCGAGGATAGCTCAGTTGGCCAGAGCACACGGCTGATAACCGTGAGGTCCCGAGTTCGAATCTCGGCTCTCGCACCATGCTGTGCCGTCCAGCCATTTCCGGTGGACGGCACGCTTCGTTTCGGATACAATGATAACCTAATCGCTTTCCGACCACAGCTTCATATCGTGAGAGTTCGGTGGATGATCGCGCCGGGCAGATGGGGAGGCGCAAGCCGTTTCCACCCGGATGGCCGGTGAGGAACTTCCTGGCACCGCTTTCGGTGAAGTCCGAGTCTGCACCTGCAGACGCCTGAGGGCCTGTAGCCGGAAGAAAGTTGGCGCAGGGCGCAAGCCCTGGCGGCGCGAGCCGACGATGGGGAAGGCGGTCTCGCCCCACGGCGAGTCGCTTGTACCTGTAACGAGCTAGAGAGACGGAGGTCCCCCGGCGACGGGGGAGTGGCACGGGCAATCTCCGCCACGGTGCAAGTCCAAGTAGGCGCCTCGAGCGCGGGTAGGACGCAGTCCCAGGAGTAATCCGGGACCACGGTCTGGTCGGGCCGTGAGATAAATGATCATCACGCCGGGCCGTAAGGCAGGCGCACAGAACCAGGGGTATAGCCGGACTCTCACACGGTACAGAGCTCTGCAGGTATGCAGGGCTCTGTATTCTTACGCGGGAGAGCTTGAGACTTCAGGTACCAGTCAGTTTCTCTGAGATCAAGAGGCGGATAGACGAGCAAATCCGTCGTGGGAAAATCTCGCTGTATGAACTACCGCCGAGCGAAATTCTGAGGTCCAAAGGCAGAGGATTCTCTCTAATGGCGATGATATCGTATTCTCCGTCACGGGTGTGCGTCGTCAGTTCTACTGAACAGCCGTGGGACTCGAACACGGATGCTATATACTCCTCGAATGGTACGAACGCCCGTGGGGGTATCTGGCTGTTCACAGTCTACTCTCTAGACTCTACCGTTCACCCTTCTCAGCCATCACAGGGACCGGGGGCTCAAGACCCAGTCCTCTCTTCAAGACATCACTCAACACCTCTGGTTTGGCCAGCTCGTCCTGAGTGAGGTACACACCTGTTACTGGCCACGTTAGAATCGGCATTAGTGGCCACCTAAATCCCGCACCTAGCTGGAAATAAGAAAAGCCCATCCACATCGCATGTCGAAGTCTGGAAGTGCTAGGAGCCTGTCCGGGTAACCGCACGTGAGATAGGGGCAGACTCCCAATGATTGGATATCAACGATCGTGCCTACTTCTTCATGCGCTGTCTGA